>CAYJUB010000287.1:0-3991 GCA_964373145.1 uncultured Moraxellaceae bacterium | reverse complement strand
ACCGCGCATGAGGTGGTATAGGCGATGCTGAATCGCAGCTTCAACTGCGGAGTCAAGCGCACTCGTTGCTTCAGCAAGCAACCGAATCGGTGCATCTTTCAACATCACGCGAGCGATGGCAATCCGTTGACGCTGACCGCCTGAAAGCTTAACCCCCCGCTCGCCCACATGCGCATCGTAGCCCGTGCGACCACTCGGATCGGCGAGATGAGCAATAAACTCATCCGCCTCAGCTTGTTCCGCAGCAGCAATCATGTCCTGCTCAGTGGCATCAGGACGACCATAAAGGATATTGTCCCGCACCGAACGGTGCAGCAGCGACGTGTCTTGCGTGACCATCCCAATCTGAGCGCGTAGGCTTTCCTGCGTGACTTGGCGAATGTCCTGCCCGTCAATCAGAATACGCCCCGCCTGCGGCTGATAAAAATGCAGCAGTAGATTGATCAGTGTGGATTTCCCCGCACCTGAACGACCAACTAAACCGACCTTTTCGCCTGCACGAATCGTCAGGTTTAATTGGTCTAGAATCGGTTGATCCACATGATAGGCAAAATTGACCTGCTCAAACTGGATTTGGCTGTGTTGAATCTTGAGTGGTTTGGCATCTACCACATCTTCAATCAGATGCGGTTTAGTCAAGGTGGTAATGCCGTCCTGCACCGTGCCGATGTTTTCAAACAGCGAAGACATTTCCCACATAATCCAGTGCGCCATGCCGTTGAGACGTAACGCCATCGCGGTTGCCGCTGCAACCGCGCCGATGCCAAGTTGACCTTGTGTCCACAACCACAGTGCGACCCCTGCTGTGGAAACAATCAACAGCATATTCAACGCGTGATTGACGACTTCAAATCCAGTGGCGAGGCGCATCTGACTGTGGACGGTAGTGAGAAATTGCTGCATCGCATCTTTGGCATAACTCGCCTCACGACCTGCGTGGGAAAAGAGTTTGACGGTTTGAATGTTGGTATAGGCATCGGTGACGCGACCAACCATGACTGAACGCGCATCAGCTTGGCTTTTCGCCACGCGCCCTAGACGTGGAATGAAGTAAAACAGCGTCCCGACATAAAACACCAACCACACCAAAAACGGCACCAGCATCCACAGATCAAACGAGCCCATGACCAAGGTCAATGTGACAAAGTAAACAATGATAAACGCAAAAATATCTGCCATCACCATCCACACATCGCGCACCGCCAGCGAAGTCTGCATGACTTTGGTGGCAATACGCCCCGCGAAGTCGTCGCTAAAGAAACTAATACTTTGACTCAGCATCAACCGATGAAAATTCCAACGCAAGCGCATCGGAAAATTACCCAGCAGCGCCTGATGTTTGATCAGTGATTGCAGCGAAACCAACAACACACTGCCAATGATAATCGCACCCAGCCACATCAAATTATGGCCTTCCTGCACCCAAAGTTGTTTCGGTTCAACCTTCGCCAGCCAATCAACCATCTTGCCCATCATGGCAAACAGCAGCGCTTCAATCTCACCAATGATCGCCGTCAGTAGCCCCATACCCAGCATCAACGTGCGGCTGCCTTTAGTCATCTGCCAGATAAAGGAAAAAAAGCTTTTCGGCAATGCTTTGCTCGGTTGTTCTGGATAGGGATCAATGCGGCTTTCAAACCAACGCAACATAACGGTTCAATCTGTATAGGAGTTCTGGTTTAAATTTTATTACAAAATGGGCGTGATCACGGTATCAATTTAGATAGATTTTTTGTTTTGAGTTCTCGTAATTCAATAAGCCTCACTCGGTCATACTCAGTGCTACATTCCCCATATGCCGAATAACAGAAAATATTTTCTAAAAGATACTTGCAATATATAGTGGCTATATGCCACTATATATTTACACCAGCGATAAAGAACCCCGAGGTTTGTATGTCAATTCAAGTCACAGCAGAAAATGGAACGACAATCCCTGTCAAATTTTTGCAGTTCTCGGGCGGTGAACGCCATATTCAAATCGAAGAATCCGTATTCAACAATCTTACAGGTACAGTAAATGTCTGCGCACGTATGCAATCCAGCAATGATGTCATGGACTACGTATTATTGGAGAGTGTGCTGTTTGATGCTGGACTACAGGTCAATCTAGAAATCCCGTACTTCCCGTACGCACGGCAAGATCGTGTTTGCGCCGCTGGACAAGCATTTTCATTGCAAGTGATGACACGATTATTAAACCTGAATAGCTTAGATGCACAAACTCACTTACAGCAAAAAATAACCGTATGGGATTGCCACAGCGATAAGACGATTGATTTACTGCGGCGTAACACAGGTTTTGCTGAAGTGGTCAATGTCAGCCCTGCCGACATTATTCAAAGCTGCCCAGCTTTGGTCGACATCATGACATCGAAAGAAGCCGTACTCATTTGCCCTGATCATGGCGCAATTGGTCGGACGACATTGATCGCTGAGCACTTCAAAGATGCACCAAATGGTCAACCTGTGATGGTCTGCTGCGAGAAACAACGCGATCCGCTCACAGGCAAGATTATGAATAGCAAAGTGAACCCAACAGATCTGACGGGGCGCACAGCGATTATTACCGATGATATTTGTGATGGCGGTGCGACCTTTATTGGCATTGCACAAGAACTGAGAAAACTGAACTGCGAGCGCGTGGTTTTATACGTCACTCACGGCATTTTTAGTCGCGGATTAGACGTTTTTGACGGGCTCATTGATCAGGTCTTTACCACCGATAGTTTGCCGCAACAAGCGTCAAATTTATTAACCGTGATTCCATTTTCAACACGCACCTCTACAACAACACTCACAATCAAATAATTAAGGAGTTCCATCATGAGCATGAAAATTAACCCACTTAACGCCATCGACTTCTACAAAGCAGATCATAGACGTCAGTACCCGATTGGTACAGAGTATGTGTATGCCAACTTTACGCCGCGCTCTTCACGCTTGGCGAAAATGTTGCCTGATTTCGATGACAAAGTCGTGTTCTTTGGCTTGCAAGGCTTCGTGAAGCACTTCTTGATCGAAACATGGAATGAAGGTTTCTTTAATCAGCCAAAAGACAAAGTCGTGGCAGCTTACAAACGCCGTATGGATAATTCGTTGGGTGAAGGTGCTGTGCCTGTCGATCACATTGAGGCATTACACGACTTAGGTTATTTGCCACTGCGTATCAAAGCTTTACCAGAAGGCAGTCGGGTCAATATGCGCGTACCTGTCCTCACAGTGGTGAATACCGATCCGAATTTCTTTTGGTTAACCAATTATATCGAAACCGTACTCAGTGCGGAATTATGGAAAACCTGTACGACTGCATCGATTGCCTATGAATACAAACGTTTATTGACACAATATGCTGAGAAAACTGGTGCACCTTTAGACTTCGTGGCGCTACAAGGACATGATTTTAGTAGTCGTGGCATGAGTGGAATCTATGATGCCGCACAATCTGGTGTAGGTCACTTAACCAGTTTTATCGGCACGGACTCAGTATCATCGATTGATTATGCTGAAGAATATTATGGCGCAACAGGTGTGATTGGCGTATCAGTTCCAGCCACCGAACACAGCGTAATGTGTATGGGTAGCGAAGATAACGAGCTGGAAACATTTAGACGTTTGATTTGTGACCTCTATCCGTCAGGCATCGTCAGTATCGTGTCGGATACTTGGGATTTCTGGCGCGTGGTCACTGAGTTCACGGTTGCACTCCAAACCGAAATTTTAAATCGCAAGCCAAATGCTTTAGGCCTTGCCAAAATGGTGTTGCGCCCTGACTCAGGTGATCCCGTCAAAATTATCTGCGGCGACCCTGATGCTGAACCGAATAGTCCTGCGTTTAAAGGCGCAGTCGAGTGCCTGTGGGAAATATTTGGTGGGACGGAAAGCGCGAAGGGTTTCAAGATGCTGCATGAGCGTGTTGGTCTGATTTACGGTGACTCTATTACGCTGGAACGCGCACAAGCGATCTTGGAAGGCCTGACTGCGAAAGGCT
>CAYJUB010000286.1:0-3992 GCA_964373145.1 uncultured Moraxellaceae bacterium | reverse complement strand
TTGCATTGGTATCACCTTCCTGACTACCCGTCAAAGGGGTAGAGTATGTCTGTGTGGTTTGAATGGCGAAGGTCTGATTGTCTCCGTTTTAGACGAGGGTTTGTTTACTATTCGCAATCGAATCGACAGTGACCGTAATAGGTTTTAAGAAATAGCGTAGTAGTGGTGCAGTATTCCCTTCATATATACGCCAAACCGCATTGGTACCACCCGTTGCATCAATGCTATTCAAATTGCTAAAACTTGATAGCTGGTGCATTTGTGCGGTGGTTAAGCCCGTTAAATTCGATGACGTACTATTATTGATACCGATAGGGGCAGCTTGTTCAGTGTTTTGAGTGTCCCAGTAACTATTATTGATATCTCCAAGATTAATGCCGACCAGCCCCCCCACATCAGAAGCACTGATGGACTTACCTGTCGCATAGGTGTTGCTGATGTTACCTTCGTTATACCCAACCAATCCGCCTACATGCGTCCCGCCAGATACGGTTCCTGTTGCATAACTCGTATCAATGATATTGAAGTTGCCAACAACAGCACCTTGCGTGGTGTTTCCACCCACCAATCCGCCAACTGCGACCCCTGTAGCGGTAACATCACTGGTGGCATAGCTGCCATGAATGATCCCATCCTGACTCAGTCCGACCAAGCCACCGACATCGTCATGACCATTCACACTACCTCGTGCGTACGAATGATTGATCTGCCCAATATTGATCTGATCATTTACGTTCGTTCCGACTAAACCACCGACATTATCTGTACCCGAAACTATACCCAATGTATAACTATCAGTGACATCGCCGCCATTATTTGTACCAATCAAACCGCCAACATTATTGCTTAATCCTGTAATCTGACCGGTCGCGTAACTGCTGAATACAGCGTTATCACTCACCCCAAGCAATGCACCCACATTGTCATGTCCAGTAATATTGACATTGCTGAGTCCCAAATTATTGACCGATAAACCACTATTGGCAGCTCCAAACAAACCCACCTGACTTTCCGTCGGCCTATTGATAAATAACTGATCAATCACATGTCCTAAACCCTCGAATTGGACGTTACCTAAAATCAATGGGTTGAAACCGAGACCACCGTTTAAAGTCGAAGTGCTTGAGGCATCAATATTTTGTCCTATCGCAAAATTACCCACAAATCTATTCGCAGTACTGAGAGCTACAATATCTTGTAAGTCACTAATCGTATTGGCAATCCAGTAAGGCGCGCCATTAATGGTGAGTAAACCTTGTCCGCCAAGGGCAAAATCCACTCGGCCTGTAAACCCAGTGGGTGTCAATCCAAACTTGACTCGGCCTCCAGCGACACCCGCATCAGCACCATTGGTCGTTCCTGTATTTAAAACCAAGCTACCATTAGTCCCACTAAAACTTGACGTCACAGATAACAACGCATTGATATTAATATCTTTGGCTGCGGTCAATGTGAGTTGATTCGTACTCCAACTCACGTTGTCATTCACATTGATATCACCAGTACCTGCGTTGGCGCCACTGCTGCTTAAAATCGTGACATTACCCGTTGCTAAATTCGTGCTTAACGTCGCACCACTGATGTCACCACCCGTGGCGGCAATGGTAAAATCTTGAGGGTCAATGAGCCATAGTCCATTTTGACCATGTGGGGCAGTGGCGATGACTCGGGTTTGGTCGCCAATTTTGATGAGACCCGCACTGGTTTCAACAAAGCCACCATTGCCGCCAGTTGGTGCAGAGACATCCAATTGACCATCGATTAAAGCCGAGCCTGATTTGGGGGCGACTCCCTCACCTTGATAGCCTGCAACCAAGTAAATTTTACCGTCTTTGACGAGGGTGCTTTGCGCTTCAATAATGCCTTCATGGGTGATTTGACTATTGGATCCTGGTGCCAATACATCCACACGCCCACCTGTCGCACTGATATGGCCAGTATTGTGAATGCTCGCATTGTTGTTATTGTCTATCGCTAACTCTGTTGCAATTAAACCATCCGCAGTGATATTTACACGGGTGCTTTGTCCTGCCAAAAGCTGCACATGTCCCTGTTCGGCAGTGATGCTTCCTGCGTTGTTCACCTGCTGGCTGGATAAAATAATTTTTCCGCCTTGTGCGACGGTGAGATTGCCTTGATTAGAGATCGTCCCATTTGCACTATTGTGTATAGTCCCGTGACCATTTATATAGTCCGTATCACTGAGATCGCCTGTTGCGACGACTAAACTTGCGGTATTGACTTGTGCCGTTGGGCTAAACAAGATGCCGTTTGGATTGAGTAAGAACACTTGTCCGTTGGCGTTGATCCGCCCTGCAATTTCACTCGAACCATTGAGCACCCGGTTGAGGATACTGGCTTGGGCGTTGGGTTGATTGATTGTGACGCCAGCATTCTGACCAATGTTAAACGTGTCCCAGTTAATGATGGCTTTAGGGCTACTTTGATTGATTTGCATCTGATTCGCTGTCTGCTGAATACTGGCTTGTCCTTGAACCAATTGCCCGCCTGTCGGTAATGCATTGATGGGCAATGCCTGTGCATAACCGAGACTTAAATTTGATGCAATTGCGATTGCAATTGAGAGCGCATTTAAACGAAACATCATCATATCCTCATATTATTCTATATTTAGAATGACCAAGACCCGACGACCCATGCCCGAACAGCGCTATCTTTGCCGTCGCTATCATTTTGATTGACATCACGTCCTTTGTTATTTCCCAGTTTTGCTGCGACGATTGTCTTTAAACTCAATGCGGAGGTCAGTTTCCATGTGCTACTCACCCCCACACCATGCAGACCGAATTTATTCACACTGCCTGGGACCCATTGGTTTTTATTCAGTTGCACGTAGCCTGCATCGTAAAATGCGGTCGCTTGAAATTGGGGTGAAAGTTGATAACGATATTCGAATTGTGCGACCGCGCCCTGATCACCCAGTGCTTCGCCATAAGGATAAGCACGAATTGCGATCAATCCGCCCATACTTAATTTTTCACTGGATTCCAAATTGCTATTGCTCAGCTGCGCAGTGATACTGCTTGCAACCGTACCGCGTTCGCTTAAGGGGTAGTTGAGAAAGTAATTGGCACGCATTTTTACAAAGCCGCCTGCAATTTTTGCACTGACTTTATCATTGGCCAAGTCTGCATCATTATTTAAACTGACCTTACCCCCCATGAATTCCAGTTTGAGGTAGTGATCTGCAAAATTTGACCATGCAACATTGCTCAAGAGCGATAGGTTTCTGATTTCACGATCAGATGTTTCCGTATCCAACTGCTCATTGGTTCCATTCCAGTATTTTGCCTTTACGCCCAACCATAGACTAAGATCGCGTTCCCGTGTCAGGGTATATAACGCATCCAAACCGAGTTGCTTCACTTCGCCATTTGCACGTAACGACTTAAATTTACAACACAATTCATAGTCGTAATATTGCGTATCCGCACCTAAACGCCAACCTTGTTGCAAGGGGATCTCGTAACGAGAATACAAGGTATGTTGATATGAATTGAGCAGTTGCGCGCCGAGTGTCAGTTGGTCAGAGTGTTCTGTCAGATCACGGATTTTCACTGTCGTAAAATCTTGAAACTGGGAAGTAAAAACACTGCCTGTATTGTCGAGTGACACAAGGCCACTGACTTTTGGTTGCGGGCGAACATCGAGTAATACCTTGTACTCACCAACCGTGGGTGTCGGTATTAATACAATTTGCACCGGTTGGTTCAGATAATCGATTGCGCGATAGGCAACGCCTTCCAAAGACTTCTGCGTCAAAGGCGAACCGGTAACCAGATCTTCCTTCGCAAACTGCTGTAATACATTAATCTGGGTTTGATTGAGTACCTTGTCTGAAATTGCATAGCCTGCGATAGAGCCTTGTGTAATATTCAACTCCACTACACCGTTCTCAATCTCCTGCAAAGGAATCCAAACCTGTGCTTTAAGCAACCCATGTTTTGTCGCTAACCATTGCTGTAATGCGC
>CAYJUB010000285.1:1898-3997 GCA_964373145.1 uncultured Moraxellaceae bacterium | reverse complement strand
ATTCAACGGTTGTTCGTCTTGCGCCACTTCGACATCGCCGCCGCGACCTTTGACTGTCACTGACACTATTACATCTTTAAAGTAGCCTTCATTGATCGCGGTTTGCGCGCGTTTCAGTGAACGAATCGCAAAATCATCCATTTGCTCACGGGTGTAGTGCATGGTGTTTGCCATGTCTTGCGCAAATGAGCCCATCAAGCGACCGGTCTCTGCATCTTCCAAACCATCTAAGAACATATGGTCTTTCACTTCGCCGTGACCCATACGCAGGCCAGTACGGGCTTTCGGCAGGATATAAGGCGCGTTGCTCATCGATTCCATACCACCAGCCACGACCACATCGGCACTGCCTGCGGCCAACATATCAGCGGCTTGCATCACGGCTTTCATGCCTGAACCACAGAGCTTGTTAATCGTTACGGCGCCGGTGGTATCTGGCAGACCGGCTTTACGCATCGCTTGACGTGCAGGCCCTTGCTTTAAACCGCCTGGCAGTACGCAGCCCATGATGACTTCTTGAATGTCGTTCGGTTGCAATCCAGCACGGCTGACCGCTTCCTTGATCGCGGTTGCACCCAGTTCTGGCGCGGTTACATTGGCAAATACGCCTTGAAAACCACCCATAGCAGTACGTGCACCGCCAACGATTACGATAGATTCACTCATGAGAGCTCCAGATGATGACTATGATTTTTGGAATAATGAATTGATGTAAATCCTATAGATCATTTCAGCACAACAAAAGCTGAAATAAATAGTAGTCACATCAATCATGGTAAACGCGCATTATGATACAAAATATACACGCTTGCTGTCGCTATACATTTTGACTGCTAAGGTCATCATGGTGTCCATTTGGCGGGATATCAAGCCGATAATATCGCCTAGATTGTCACTGCCATCATTGTGAAATCATGATGAAATAGTTTATATAATACATGACGATATTGTGACAAAAGAGACAATTATGGGCGTGAAGTGCGCAATATTTGATGCCCTAAAGATGCGCGAAGATTATTTTTTGTGCAAAATACAGGTGCATCGTTAAATATGACGCTTTTATGGTGCAAATTGACTAATTAATCACCTTTATTATCTGCTGCAGGTGTTTTATGTCGGTAAATCTGCACGTTCTATCGGCAAAAAACCACGGGTTACACTGTATTCTGATTTTAAAACAATAAGTCGCGATGCTGTCATAAAAGACCGGGATAATCATTTTAAGTTGTACGGTTGGTTAGACATAATATTATGTTTTAAATAGAATAAATAATATGAATCGGTCTGATCAAGCTGCATGCAGTCGGGTAGGTGTAGTCGATCTAAGCGCAATGTGGGTTTGGGGTGGATGTGAGGGATATCCGCCGTTTAAATCAGTAAAGTGCTTGTATATAAAGGGTTTCAGCGCGTATCCCCACTGTAAGTGTGTGGTGGGGTTGATGGGACCTGTGTAGGGTATGCACTGATTTGGGCCTGGTCTTTTCTGATGCAAATGGATTGTTATACAATATCGATATGATATGAAAGAAATTACTTGCAGTGGCTGTGAATTGGTTGTTTACTAAACATCAACAGATGCGCAGACAGAGTTCGTTAACAATTGAAACAAGATGTAACGCTCGCTTCGAGTGAAACATCGTGATATTGTGTGAATAAGTCGACAAAATAATAGTGTTTTTAAGATGGTTGAGTATTTGTTAACCAGATTTAAGTAGTGTGGCACCAGTCGATTTAAATCTTTGTTCTAATATCCTTTTGGAGGAATTTATGAAACTAAATCGAATTGCGTTAGCTGTTCTGATGACAGCTCCGCTCTCAGTTGCTGTTTATGCTGATGCTACTGATCCTGTGGATCCAGTAACAAATTCTATGCCAGGTCTATTCGGTAAAACGACAGGTTTGGGCCTGAGCGTTACCCCTCTTGGTGGTTGGTCAGGTCAGTTTGACCATGGCAAATCGACTGATCACTATAAGCAGTCTGGTAGTCAAACCCTGTACCCGACTTACGGGCGCGCAGTAAACACCTACGATGATATTGTTTACGGTGTTGCAGTGGGTTATGAATTGACGCCATCTTTCAGTACTGAGTTTAACTACTT
>CAYJUB010000285.1:0-1888 GCA_964373145.1 uncultured Moraxellaceae bacterium | reverse complement strand
ATGATAAAGGCTTTGTCCTGCATGATAATGGCACGATTGTTAATTTAGGTCTGGGTGCGTTTTACCGCCTGAACGACACTTTCGCACTACGCGGTGAAGGTCGTGCTGTGAATGAAACCTACCATGGTACATGGGATTGGAAAGCGCTGGCAGGTCTACAGATCACTTTAGGTGGTCACAAGCGTCCGTACGTAGAGCCACCACCGGCACCAGTCGTTGTAACTCCACCACCAGTGGTTGTTGCACCGCCACCTGCACCACAAGAATTGACCGAAGACTTGAAACTTGAATTGCGCGTGTTCTTTGACACCAACAAATCAATCATCAAGAAACAGTATCAACCAGAGATCGCAAAAGTTGCAGACAAGCTGAAAGAATTCAGCAATGCAAATGCTGAGATCAAAGGTTATACCGACAGCACTGGTTCACGCAAACTGAACGATCGTTTGTCACAAGCGCGTGCTGAATCTGTTAAATCGGCATTGGTCAAAGATTACGGTATCGATGCGGGTCGTTTAAGTGCAAAAGGTTATTCGTGGGATAACCCAGTTGCATCGAACAAAACCAAAGAAGGCCGTGCGCTTAACCGCCGCGTCGTTGCAGTCATTACCGGTAGCCGTACAGTTACTAAGTAATGCGTGACTGAGGTTCAGTTCTACTCACACCCACATCTGGTCTATTCTTGAAATGGACCAGATGTTTAGTTTTTTTTACTAAAAATAGAAATTCAAAAAGTTTAGTTTTTTTTTTCAATTGGTTCTGTTTTTTTTTGAGAGTCTTTTGAATAAAAAAATATTTGCAATAGTAACGTTGAGCCAGTTTGTTGTTGATAACAAAAAACTTGCTTAGTTTTAATTGAAACAAGATGTAACGCTCGCTTCGATTGAAACATCGTGCTATTGTGCGCGCTACAAGCAACAAAGTATTTTTCATCCTGAATACTTGAGCGATTTTCGACCAAATTCTAAAGTGTAGCACTGGTCGATTTGAAACTGTTCTTACATCCCTTTGGAGGAATTTATGAAGTTAAATCGAATTGCGTTGGCTGTTTTGTTGACTGCCCCGCTAACAGTAGCTGTTCATGCTGAAACTACAGGTCTAGGCTTGACTGTTACCCCTATGGTGGGCTGGCAGGGTTTTGACAGTGATTCACCAGGCGAAATCAAACAAGCGGGTAGCCAAACAGGTGTAAACGCACCTTATGGTCGTGGTTTCAAGCCTTATGGTGATGTACTTGGTGCAATTTCTATCGGTTACGAGTTGACACCGTCACTCAGCATCGAAGCACAGTACAACGAAACCCGTAATCAAGGTTCTGTTCATGTCAAGCAACCTGTTGCTGGTACTATCAACGGTGATCATGATGGACGTGTACGTTCAATCGAAGGTAACTTCTTGTTGAACAGCGATTTCATCACTGGCGATTATGATGGCAAATTCAAGCCATACATCTTGATCGGTGCGGGTAACCAAGAAATCAACGTGCGTGACAAAGGTTACAGCCTGAAGAGCAACGATACTATTGCTAACTTGGGTCTTGGTGCGTTCTATCGCTTCAACGACGCATTGGCACTTCGTGTTGAAGGCCGTGGCGTAGAAAACACTGATCACAGCTTGCTGGATTGGAAAGCATTCACTGGTTTGCAAATCACTCTGGGCGGCCACAAGCGTCCATACGTAGCACCAGCACCAGTTGAAGTGCCACCACCAGCACCAGTACCAGTTGTTGTACCTGCACCAGCACCAGTACAATTGACTGAAGACTTGAAACTTGAATTGCGCGTGTTCTTTGACACCAACAAATCAGTCATCAAGAAACAGTATCAACCAGAAATCGCAAAAGTTGCAGACAAGCTGAAAGAATTCAGCAATGCAAATGCTGAGATCA
>CAYJUB010000284.1:0-4002 GCA_964373145.1 uncultured Moraxellaceae bacterium | reverse complement strand
ATAAAATCGCGTCATTTTTTTAATATTTATCATGATATTGACTTAAATAAATCCACACAGAAAAATAGGGTGAATAATGCGTTGGTTGCAAATTTTGGCTTTAGGAGTGATCGCTTATGCTGGGTTTCAGTATTTTAGCAATCGAGGAATCAAGCATGCCGATGGCGTGATAACGGCTGCTAATGATCCAGAGCAAAGCAGCACGTCCGATTCTGATTTCACCTATAAAAATTATGCGATCAAACCGCTCAAGGATTTTACGATTGTTGCGCGTGTATTGTCCGCTGAACATTATTCTATGGATACTGGAGCTGACCTCGTGCCTGTGGATTTAGCGTTGGGTTGGGGGCCTATGTCTGATACTGCTGTGATTAGTCAATTGAATATCTCGCAAAGCGGTCGTTTTTACCGCTACAACTACAAACTACCGGCGCCCATTCCACCCAAAGAAATCGTCACGCATAGTGCAAATATGCACATGATTCCTTCAAATGATGAGATTGAAAAACAATTGCATGATGTTCGTGCTGGACAAATTGTCCATGTAACAGGAAATTTGGTTGAAGCCAAAGATTTGCAAAAAAATTGGATGTGGCGGAGTTCTTTGACACGTGAGGATAGTGGCGGCGGCGCATGTGAGTTAATCTGGGTGAAAAGTTTGTATGTGACAGATCAGTAAAAATTATAAAAAAGTATACGGAATTTATACAGTCTTGTAATATTGAGAAGTGCATCTCAAAGACACTAATATTTTCATGCAAATAATAAGTAACAGTCTTAGGTTTCTAAAGCTCATAGATGAGCCAGCGGATTTGCTTGAAGAAAAAATGGATCGCTATCGCACCATCAGTACGATTATGTTTTTTTTATTAGCGCTTCAAGGTACTTTTTCTTGGTTGTGGGATTACTACATTGATCCTGCTGGCGCACAAAACACGATTGGATTGAGACTCTGTTTTTTGTTTTTTACGATCGTTGCTTTTTCATTTAAATACATTAAGAACAGAAAGATACTCGAACTCATTTGTCTGATTTCAGGACTGTTGGCTCAGTTTCTCTTTGTTGTCATTATGAATCATTTCGAAAATGGCATGATTTACATTCTTTCTCTTTTTATATTTTTTTTACTCTTTCCGTTGTTTTTGTTTCAAGGTTTTTCATTATCAGCAAACATTATTTGTACACTGTGCTTTGCTGCATTCCCGCAAATCATGGCATTGATGGGTTTAGCACCTGGGTTTCAACATCCTCAATACATCATTCTGATTTGGCCTGCGGCATTTGCCATGTTGATTACGCATTATTTTTCGGCACAAAACTATCGTTTACGCTATGAATCTGAGCTTGCTTTGACTGCAGCTTCCTTTACCGATCATTTAACCGGTGTCAGTAATCGGCGGCATTTCATGCCCTTGCTACAGCAAGAAATTACTCGGGGAAATCGCTATAAGCGTCCTGTGTGCTTGCTGATGTTAGATATTGATTATTTCAAGCAAGTGAATGATGTGCATGGACATCTCACCGGTGATTTGGTCATACGTGCGGTTGCTGATGTTTGTCGTCAATCGGCACGACAGATCGATGTTGTCGCGCGTATCGGTGGAGAAGAGTTTGCCATTTTGTTGATCGAAGCTGAGTTATCTGGTGCATGCGTTGTTGCAGAGCGGATTCGCCAAGCGGTAGAAAAAACCGTGGTCAGAAGCGTTGCTGGAGAGGATGTCTCTCTGACAGTCAGTATTGGTGTTGCACAACAACAGCTCGGTGTTGAATCTGAAGAAAAACTAATTGAGATCGCTGATAAAGCACTTTATCAAGCAAAACAGTCAGGTCGGAATTGCGTGGTCTCAGCACTTTCTGAATCAGTATTTTGAATTTTGATGCATGTGTTCTTTTACTTAAGGACAGTTTGAGTCGCATTAGTCATGATTAAAAGATAAAACTAAAGGTTAATTTCATGTCAATTGCCAAGTTTTCATTGATTGGGCAAGCTGTTCGTCTTGAGCCTTTATCACACGCACATGCGGAAGGATTGTTTGCAGTCGGACAACAACAATTTGATTGGCAGTTTTTACCGCGCGGTTGTTTTACTGATCTCCAAGATGTCAGAAATTGGATTGATCAAGCTCTAGCGTATGAATTAAAAGGCGAGCAAATCGCGTTCACGATTTTCGATAATCAGACCAACGAAATAGTCGGCAGTACGCGTTATCTCGCGATTAGACCGAATGATTTTGCGCTCGAAATTGGCTGGACTTGGCTCGCTCCACAAGCACAGCGAAGTCGGATTAACACCGAAATGAAGTTTTTAATGCTCAAGCATGCGTTTGAGAATCTTAAATCGAACCGTGTAGAACTGAAAACTGACCTGCGTAATCTTCGTTCACAACGTGCCATTGAGCGGTTAGGCGCCGTGCGTGAGGGCGTATTTCGTAAGCATGCGCGTGTACAAAATAATTTTCAGCGCGATACGGTCTACTATAGTGTGATTGATGATGAATGGGCGGCAGTAAAGGCAAAATTGCTTGAACGGTTAGCTCACTAAAGCGTCGAGTGATTCACATAAAATTGTTGAAGTAACATATATATGCATGACTAAAAACCAATAATCGTATATTTTCGGAATGTGTCTTTAATGATTGATAAGTAATGTGACTATTTTAGTGAATCATTATTTATATTTTCAGTGAAATGGAGAATTCGAATGTTTAAAAAAACGCTCGCCTTGGTTGCTATATCAGCAGCATTAACAGTGACAGCTCCGGCTCAAGCTGCACCAAACTTAAGCCTTGAACATATTTATACCCAATGCGGTTTTGGTGGTCTCGTATTCGGTAGAATCAGTAATGTTCTTGCAGTCATTGCTAATTTCACGACTACTTTTGGTGCACCAGCCATACTTTCAGGTACTTTTTCCCCAGAAATTTGTGGTGGGAAAATTTCTGCACGTGCCGTATTGATCAAAGAAACTTTCCCATCACTTGAACAGGATTTGGCAAGTGGGCGTGGTGAACATTTAACAGCATTAAATAGTTTAATGGCTTGTCCTACTGCAAGTAGCCATCTTCGTAAGGATTATGCGAATTACACGTTAAGCACTTCGTACAAAGAAGGAAATGCTTCAGCGAATAGCGAAGCGTTATTCCGAATCGTGAATGATAGTTTAGCTGTGGCAAATTGTTCTGTCGCATAAATTTAACTTAAATTTATAATCAGGATGCTAAAGCATTTATCACAAAGTTTTTTTTGCCTTAGCATCTTGTTGTTTTGTCTGTCTAAAACATACGCGCTAGAACCTGCTGCACAAGAGATTTTCACGCAGAAACTCAAGCAACAAGCACTCGAACTTCATCTAGCCGATGACCCAGTGTGGCATAAGATCATTCTGTTTAAGCGGCATGCGGAAGTTACATCAAAAGACTTTTATCTCAGTGATTTAAGTGCGCACCATCTTAAAAAGATCACCCCACAAATAGAACTCAATGCAAGCATAGATGCGCTGCATGAAAATGCTTCGCTCATTTGCAAATATCCTGCACGCTATTATTGGCTAAGTCGTCGCTTAACGGGGATGTCGACAACGGCTTTAGAGCGCTGTAAAGAGTTGCCGAGTGTGCGTCAAGATGTCCGGATGCTTTTGGTGAGTGGTTATTTAAAAAATCCTGTTTCAACCTTTGGTCATGTGCTTATTACGATTGGTACTGAAGATGAAAGACAAAATCTATTGGATAACGCCTATAACTTTGGTGCAGTGATACCGAATGGTGAAAACAGTCTGAATTATCTCGCTAAAGGTTTGTCTGGAAACTATGATTCACGTTTTGCCAGCAGTCAATTTTTCAAACAGGATATTGTCTATGCCAAGACTGAACAGCGAGATATTTGGGCATATACGCTGAATTTAACACCTGAACAAAAAGCTTTGTTTATCTATCATTTGAAAGAAGTTCAATTACATACGTTTGATTATTATTTTATAAAACAAAATTGTGCTTATCGTTCAGG
>CAYJUB010000283.1:3035-4004 GCA_964373145.1 uncultured Moraxellaceae bacterium | reverse complement strand
CTAAAGATTTTTGTTTTCAGTCTGATGAAAAAATATACGCCTAAGCTTGTGAGATTGAAAGCCATTTTTTTGCTTCATGTGTTTTTAACAGGCTAGACTTTATTTAAACCATTTAGCGTTGAATAAACGCTAAGATCAATTTGCTTTAGCGTACAATGATCCATTCGATTTCTCTTTAATTTGTTAAGTAACTGTGATGACTGAACCTGTACGCCTCGCCAAACATCTGTGTGATTTGTTGTCTTGTTCCCGCCGTGATGCGGAAGCCTATATTGCGGGTGGCTGGGTGTCCGTCGATGGCAAAGTCGTCGAACAACCCAATTTCATGATTCAAAATCAGCAAGTCACGTTGCATGAAAAAGCCAATTTAAAGCCGATTGCACCGATTACGATTTTGCTGCATAAACCTGCTGGCTATGATTTTGGTTTGACGCATGAGTTGCTTAATGGTAAAAAATTGCGTGACAAAGACAATAATAAGACCGAAGAAGAGCTACTTGCCGAAAAAGAATTGAACGATGATTTACTCAAACATGATGCCTTACAACTGATTACCATCGAAACTCAAGCTGAAGGTGATCGCTCGAACATTCGCCCGTTACGTTCACATTTTCATAAACTCACCCCAACCTTGCCACTCGAAAGTGCAGCAAGTGGTTTGGTGATTTACACCCAAGATCGCAGCGTGGCGCGTAAGTTGATTGATGAAGGCAATCGGGTCGAGCAAGAGTTTATTGTGCAGGTCAATGGCACACTTTCTACGGAAGATTTACAGCGATTGAATAAAGGCTTTTACCATAAAGGCGAGTTATTACCTGCCGCAAAAGTCAGCTGGCAAAACGAAAATCACCTTCGCATCGCCCTCAAAAATGTCCAACTCGATCAAATTGAAAAAATGTGTCAAGGCGTGGGTTTAGAGATTCTCGCCATGAAACGTGTCCGTATTGGGCGGATTTCGATGTCGAAATT
>CAYJUB010000283.1:0-3025 GCA_964373145.1 uncultured Moraxellaceae bacterium | reverse complement strand
ATTGGCGGTGGGTGAGTGGCGTTATTTGTTGGGTTATGAGCGGTTTTGATGGAGTTTGATTTAGTTCCGTACAGTGAATTTTTTTTGGAAAAATGCTTATAAATATTCTCTATAAAATGAGATGTGTATATATGTTATTTTATCCTTGTGCTTACATTATCCAGAGGAAGGAAATGAATTTAAATAAAAATATAGTGATTGGTGGATTATCAGTTTTTCTTATCGCATGTGGTGGTTCGGGAGGAAGTGGTAGTACAACTCCAACAACTCCAACAACTCCAACAACTCCAACAGTAGTTAAAACACTTGTGGCTGGAAGCAACGCTGTTATGTCGGTCAATGCTCAGTTTCTTGTGCCTAAAGGATCATCTGTTACGACTCCAAGTGGAAATACAATTTGGCTTTATGGTTCGAATCCAGTACTTACTATACCTGTTAACTCAACAGTGAAAGTCCCAGTGACTGCAAAGGGTGCAGCAACTTATAAGCTCACAACGACAGCGAGTTCTACGACTACAGATGGTATAACTTTAAATGCGACGCAGAGTTTCATTGCAGGTTCTGCTACGACTACGGGTAATACCGATGGCGTGGGCAATGGTGCGACTTTTTTTCAATTTGGAAATGGTATGACAGTCGATTTGACTGGAAATATCATTATTATTAATCAAGGTTTGTTGAGAAAAGTAACTCAGACAGGTGTGGTTACGACCTTAAATAATTTTAGTAGCCTCTATACTGTAGGTTTCGATTTATATCCAGCACTCGCAATTGACCACTCCGGAAATGCATTCGTCAGTCAGCGAGTTTCTAATTTTATTATAGGATCCCCAGGACCTTTAGGAACGCCTGGGGGGTATGTGGATGCACAGCAAATTTATGAGTTTACTGCCACTGGACAATCCAAGTTTTTTAATTCTGGATGGGAGCAAAGCACACTCTCATCACCATCTATCTTTACCGCAGGTGGTTTAGCAATTGATGGTGCTAGTAATTTATATGTAGCAGATACCACCCATAACCGGATAGTAAAATTTGATCCATCAGGAGTCATGTCAGTTTTTGCAGGTGTTGGCACAGTGGGTTTTGCTGATGGTAGTGGTACTGCAGCGACATTTAATGCGCCATCCGATGTTGCGATTGACGCGAATAATAATCTCTATGTCGCCGACTCAGGTAATATTGCGATTAGAAAAATTACACCGAATGGCATGGTGAGTACAATCACTATTCCTTCAATCAACAAGACTGTTTACATCAATAAGCTTACTGTAGATTCAGTTGGGAATATTTTCTTTTCATATAGTGGGATAGGTGGTGTTTCATCAGGCAGTGGTATTTATCGGTTAGATGTGGAAGGAAATATTACAGATTTCCCGATATCTACTACTCCGAAAAATATTACGCTCACTTCAGATCGTACTGGAAATCTATACTTTATTATGGCGAGTTCGACCTCCCCTGTTGGGTCGCAAGTTTATAAGATGACATTTGCAAATTAAGAGCAAATTTTTATTTCAAGAAAAAGCCCTAGAGTAGGGCTTTTTCTTTGCATTGGATTTATACCAAAGGTGGATCCATGTCACGCGCTTTATGGCGATCTATGGCAATGGCTTTGAGCAGTTTGTCGAGTTCGTCTTTTCCAAGAGAGTCTGGAAATAACAAGCCTCCATCTGGTTTGTTGTCAGGCAGTGATTTTGGAATATGGAAATAATCCATCGGTTGCACCGCATCACCAATCAGCATGAGTGTTTTGCAATGACGGAACGTATTGATCAAATACTCTCGCGTCATGCCAATTTTTTTCAAAGCTTCAACGGATTGTTGACCATTGGCAATGACCACCGCATCGAACAAGACGGGCGCAGAATTTTCTAAAGTTGCATCTGCGTCAATTGTGCCGCCTTGAGCCGTTTTAATTTTACCTAAATGCGGCGCAACAACTTTCGGAACGGCATGTTCAGCCTTCAAGCGATCAACCAGTGCATTCATCATCCACACCATTCGCACTCTTCGGTAAAGGTCTGAAAGCCAAATTCCCATTCAGGATATTCGTCAGATTAGATGGCATCCCATAGATCTTTGCGGTGGTAGTCGCTGTCAGCACCTTGGATTTTGACCAATTCATCCCAGACGAGGTTATGCGTACCGAGTTTGGAAAGATATTAAATGAAGCTAGGAATTAGAGAGAATGAAACTGGAAATGGGTTTTTTGCGTCTATGAATATTCTAAAATGACATTCTGATTTTTTATCATATCCAATAGAGGTGAGCCTCAGTGGTTCTGCTCGTTTGCTAAATATTTGGTTTCAGATTGTTGATCAAGTATTGTCCCTATAAAAAAAGGAAGCCATTTCGGCTTCCTTTTTCGTCTCAATGATTCACTAGCAATTAGTAATCAAATGAAAAGCTGTTGATATCCATTTGCATCAATGATTTAGATGGTTTAACCATTGATTCTGCATGGCCTTGTGCGCGTGGTAACAAACGCTCAAAGAAGAACTCAGCAGTTTGGATTTTTGCTTGGTAGAATTCTGGTGATTCTGAACCACCTTTTTCTAACGCTTTGAATGATTTAGCTGCCATGCGTGCCCAGAAGTACGCCATCATTGCGTAGCCTGAGTACATCAGGTAATCATTACATGCACTTGAAACAACATCGCGGTCTTTACGTGCCATCAGCATGAGGCGTAGAGTCAATGTGTTCCATTGCGCACAGATCTTGGTCAGATCCCATGCAAAACCGCGCATGTTTTTGTGGTTTGCTTGTGTACCACAGAACTTGAGGATTTCGCTGGTGAAGTCACGAACAACTTTACCGCGGCTACCGAGCAATACTTTACGACCTAACAAGTCGAGTGCTTGGATACCCGTTGTCCCTTCGTACAAAGTAGAGATACGCGCATCACGAACGATTTGTTCCATGCCGTGTTCTTTGATATAACCGTGACCACCAAATACTTGCATACCCAAGTTTGCAGATTCTAGACCCATTTCAGTCAAGAAACCTTTCAAAATTGGTGTG
>CAYJUB010000282.1:0-4004 GCA_964373145.1 uncultured Moraxellaceae bacterium | reverse complement strand
TCATATTGATGCGTAATAGGGCTTTAATCAATCGACGGCCACAACTGCCCAAGCAGATCAAATTGTTTTTTTTTAAGATGAAAATCATAGCGATCAACCCGTAAATCGGGATGAATAATATTCACTGAATTCGGCACATCGTGGCGCAACCGATGCGAAACTGCAGTCCCAGCTTGAATGTCCAAAACCTCTCTTGATAAATCAAAATGCTCCTGTAATGGCAACACCACAGGAATATGAAAATGCCCATGCAGCATCGCGTCTAAATCGCAGTGCGCCCAATATTGTGACGCATCTTTTGCCAAAATGGGCACATCACTTTGCTGTGAAGGTTTTAGAACGCGAAATGGCTGATGTGACAAAATGATTCGTTTTTTGCCCATCGCACCGACCATGAGTTTTGAGCCAATTTCTGCAATTTGCTTATGAGTAATCCGACCTTGAGTGTGATGTTTCGGACTGACACTATTTACGCCAACGAGATGAAAATGCTTGGTTTCTAACACTTGTTCGGTGTCGCCAAAGGCTTTTTCATAATAGCCAAACGGATTGAATATTCGACGCGGCAAATGATACAGTGGAATGTCATGATTACCCGGCACCACAATCCACGGTACCCCCAGCTCATTAAAGAAATCATGAAAGGCTTGAAACTCAACTTTTCGAGCGCGTTGGGTGAGATCACCGCTAATCGCAATCGCTTCAAGCGGCAAAGTGTTACACAGCTTATTGAGTGCATCCGTGATGACATCATGCTCTAAGCCGAAATGGAGATCAGAGAGGTGTAGGAGCATGGCGGCCACCATCCTGATTGTTTTTATGGTTGCCAATATGATGCGGCACGATCACCGTCAGTGCCTCCTTGGCAACCGAGAAGTGCAGGGGCGTTTGCACATGCACAATTTCACCGTCGATGGCGACCTTCATTTGCCATGCTTTAGATTCAATTCTGATTCTTTCGGCGCAAAATGCAGTCACTTCAGGGGCTTCTTCAAACGTACCTAATTGCAAACGCGCGATGAGTTTGAGCGTTTGCCATTTGGTCAATTCGGTAATTGCGACAACTGCTAATTTTCCTAACGCAGCGCATTCTGCTAAATTCATTTTAAAATCTTGCAGTTGCAACTGGTTGTTGCCAAAGAAAACCAGAGGCGTTTCGATCGGTTTGATTTGACCGTCGACGATGAGTTTGAGTTTTAATTTTTGATGTTCGCGCATCAGCGCGGTAAAACCTGAAATCATGGCGACATAGCGAAAACGTCCGAAGCGACTATTATCATATTCGCGTTGTTCAATGAGACGTGGGTATAGGCCAATTGACGCATTATTCAGGTAAATGTATTGATTGACGCAGCCGACATGAATGGCATGAGGATGACCATGAAGAATCACATGCGCTGCATCGAGCGGATCTAGCGGAATGCCCAGCACGCGTGCGACATAATTAAATGTCCCGAGCGGAATAATTCCCATAGGAATCGTGCCGTGAAGTAAGGCTTGCGCGACCGCATTCAGCGTACCATCGCCACCCGCAGCGACAATCACTCCACGTCGATTCTGATGTTGCGCTGCGACTCTTAAAGTGAGCTGCGGTACTGTATATGACTCATCGGTGATATGTAGCTCCACATCGCAGCCGCGTTGAGTGAAGTAACGTACCAACACGTCACTCATTGGCTCAGCATCCAATTCGCGATGACCTGCATTGATATTCATAATCAATGAGATGAGCATCTTACGGTTAATAGGCGCGGGGCGTGGTGTTGGCATATCTATTCTCAAACTCAATTCAGATGATTGTTGTTAGCCAAGAACAGCGGTTTAGAGCAATTTTATCGGTAATGTTGAAGACATCATCTCAATCATTAGGTTTATGTAGTTCTCTTGAGTCTATTTGATTTTTAATCAGCATAGTACATAAAGATGTAAAGAAAAAAACAAAACGCTTACTGAGCCATTTTTGGTAAATGGTTTTGCTCTCAATATATTTTATCTTATTGATATTGATACGAATGGTTTGTAAATTAATGCAATCGATTCAACCTAAATTTCAAGAGTGATATGGAAAATTCAAGTTAAAAATACTTCATTTAAATTTGTTTTTAAGTATTTGTTTTTAATTATTAATATCTAGTAATTGTGCAAAATATATCAGCCTGTAGCATTCAATGACACATTTTGTCCTTTTATTCTTTTTGAAACGAGACTATTGTCGAAGAGATCGAGTGTTGTAATGTGTGAGAGTTGGAGATTAGTCCATTTTGAGTAGGCTAATGTCGACATGCTTCGTGTAGAGGAGATGATGCCGTGAATGATAAATTTGAACCACTGACCAATACCAATGCCCCTTATCCCTTAAAGGCAGCATTCCCCGTTCGACGGATGGATTTTGATTTCAAGGAGGTCGCGAAGTATTGGATTGATCGCGATCCAAGTTCGACGCATTTGATGACGGCGTTATCGGTCATGTTTCCAGACGGCGAGCGTTATTTTGTGGACAGTGTCCGTGCCGTGCGTGATTTGATCACCGATGACCCGCAGTTGCAAAAAGACATTAGCGCATTTATTGGTCAAGAAGCGATGCATGCCAAAGAACATCACGCCTTTAATACCAGTGCGCAGATTCATGGTTTGAATCCTGAATCGCTAGAGCGTTTTACGTTTAATCTTCTCGATGTGGCAACGAAGTATGTCTTCTTCAATAGCCCCAAAATGCGTCTTGCAGTGACGTGTGCGCTGGAGCATTTCACGGGAACGATTGCCGCTCAGCTCATGCGACGAACGGATATTCAAGACCTTATGCAAGACGAGACGATGAAACATCTGTGGTTGTGGCATTCCGTTGAAGAGAATGAACATAAATCAGTTGCGTTTGATGTGTATGAAAAGCTGTATGGAAGTGGCGTTTCGGCATATCTCACTCGTGCCATCGTGATGGTACTTGCTTTGATCTTTATCGTGGCGGCTAAATTTGGTTTTTGGGCAACGCTGATGTATCGGGATGGTCAACTCTTGAATTTGCGTTCTTGGCGTAAAGGTTTGAGCTTGGCGTGGGGTCGTCATGGCTTCTTTACGGAGATTATTCCTGATACGTGGGATTACTTCCGCCCGAACTTCCATCCTTGGCAACATAACACCCATGCGCTCTTAGACAAATATCGTACAAAGCTAGGGATGGCGATTTAAGACGAAATTGCGCATAGGAAAGTTAGGATTTTTAAAAGAATAATATTTGAAGTGGTGTTTTAATGAGCAAAATGCAGTCCTGATTGAGTCAAAAAAAACCGTATCCTTGAATACGGTTTTTTTAACACTGGTGCTTGTTGTGGGTTTGCGGTATATATGTTTGCGCGTCAAGAAGGATCTTAAAAAAGTATATTAACAATATAAATACTACTATCACGCAAATTTATGCCTGTTATACAGTCTTCTAAATGCGGCGTTTTTGTGCTTTAATATGCCTTCATTTTTTAGCGGCAGTTACCCGTGATCCGGGACTGTCTTAGCTCGTATTCTTACGATAAGGCCTCACCATGACCCAAGTGATAGCTTCTAATCCTCCAGCATTCGTTCGCCACACCAAGCTTATCGCTTGGGTGGAACAAATCGCCGCATTGACCCAACCTGATCGCATTGAGTGGGTTGATGGTAGCGAAGAAGAGAATCAACGCCTACTTGATCTGATGGTCAGTTCAGGCACGATGAAAAAACTTAATCAAGAAAAACGTCCTGATTCTTATTTAGCGTTATCAAGCCCTTCTGATGTAGCGCGTGTTGAAGAGCGTACTTACATTTGTTCAGAGAAAAAAGAAGACGCTGGCTCAACCAATAACTGGGCTGCACCTGCCGAGATGCGCGCAACTTTGAACGGTTTGTTCGAAGGTTGTATGCGTGGTCGTACCATGTATGTTGTGCCATTCTCAATGGGCCCATTGGGTAGCCACATTGCACACGTTGGGATCGAGTTAAGTGACTCTCCTTATGTAGTGGTCAATATGCGCATC
>CAYJUB010000281.1:0-4008 GCA_964373145.1 uncultured Moraxellaceae bacterium | reverse complement strand
AGCAAATCCAGCAAGCCTGTGGCTCCGTAAGTGCTATAATAGGGGTATACCATTTGAACACGCTATGGCATAGCTTATTAGGCTTTGTATTCTACTATCCGCTGCTCATGTCCTATCTATGGATGATTGGCGCGTTGTTGTTTTATTGGCGAAATGAGCGCCCTCTGCCCGCCTATCACCAGCCGCCCGTTTTAGAGAATACACCCTCGGTCAGCGTGTTGGTGCCTTGCTTTAATGAAGGCGTCAATGCCGAAGAGACCTTACGTCATGCTTTGGCGTTAGATTATCCAGATTTTGAAGTGATTGCGATTAATGACGGCAGCACCGACGAGACCGCGGAAGTGCTCAATCGGCTCGCGCGTCAGTGCCCGAAATTGAAAGTCGTGCACTTGGCTGAAAACCAAGGTAAAGCGATGGCTTTGCAGGCGGGCAGTTTGCTTGCGAAATCAGAATTTTTGATTGGGATTGATGGCGACGCGCTGCTCGATCCGCATGCCGCCCATTGGATGGTTCGACATTTCCTCAACCATCCACATGTGGCAGCAGTGACGGGTAATCCGCGGATTCGCAATCGCTCGACTTTGTTGGGTCGCGTTCAGGTCGGTGAGTTTTCGTCAATTGTCGGCATGATTAAACGCGCGCAGCGCAGCTTTGGTCGTCTATTTACCGTATCAGGCGTGATTACCGGATTTCGTAAATCAGCGGTGCATCAGGTCGGTTACTGGTCAGCGGATATGTTGACCGAAGATATTGATATTACATGGAAATTACAACGCGCAGGCTGGGATGTTCGTTTTGAGCCGAACGCGTTGGTGTGGATTCTGATGCCCGAAACCTTAAAGGGTTTATGGCAGCAACGCTTGCGCTGGGCCATGGGCGGTGCGCAAGTCTTGATGAAGAATTTTTCGGTGTTTTTAAAGCCGAATCAGAACTTCTTATGGCCACTGATGGTCGAGCTGTGTCTGACCCTGATTTGGTCGTATGCCATGTTGGTGCTGGTTGTCATTTGGATTGTGGGCTTGCTTGTACCGAGCAGTGTCATTTGGCCAGTCGTGGGTTCACCTTTGATTCCCCAAGGTGCTGGCGTATTTTTAGGCGCGACGTGTCTATTGCAGTTTGCGATTAGTAAATGGATGGATGGTCGATACGAAAAAGGCTTGGGTCGTAACTACTATTGGATGATTTGGTATCCACTGGTGTTTTGGGTGATTAACATCGCCACGACAATTGCAGCATTTCCAAAAGTCATTTTGCGGAATGACGGTGTGCGGGCGCGCTGGGTCAGCCCAGATCGTGGAATACATATTGCGGAGAAACTAGAACATGAATAACTCGTTAATCATCAATATCAGGCAGCAGTTGGATTGGCAGCAACGCTTCTTTTCCGATAGCTCAACGGCGTTGGCATGGGCAATGTGGCTGTATTTGTGGCGTCCACTGGTGGTCATCACTGGGGTTCATGCCGTCAATACGCATCCGACCCTATTTCATTTTGCCTCTGGCATTTCACCTGCCATGCTGGGTTCAATTATCGCCGTGGTGATTTTTGGTGCCGTGGGATTGTTGCTCTGGGCGCGTTTACCTTCCAACCGCATCAAGCCGATGGCACATAAGACGCTGACCGATTACGCACGTTACTTTGAGCTTTCTAAGCAAGAAATCATGACGGGTCGCGAAACCAATGTGTGTACGGTTTACCATGATGCGCAAGGAAAAATTGTTGCGATTCGTCCACAAGAAAAGTCTTAAATAACTCTTCTTGAGATTAAAAAATAGAAATCTCAACCATAAAAACCCGCTCATCATGAGCGGTTTTTTTTATTTACCTAGACTCTATGATTCCCAACGTCTCGTTGGGAATCCATATATCTGATTCGCATCAACAAACTGCCACTCAAATTTTATTTATTAATCCTATGGACAACTTTGTTGCAAGATTTTTGAATTTAATGATCCGCACCTATCACACTTAGGGGTTCCCAACGGAGACATTGGGAATCAGAAATCGGTATCTGAAGATAGTATTTGGGGCTGTAGTAGATTAGCCTTGTGTTAGTCTACGAAAATGAAGATAACAAATTGTAAATTAAGTAAAAAAGTACAGCGAAAGTTGCTTGAGTATTTTGTACTTGAAGTGACAGCTCGTTCTGCTGCCAATTTACTTGAAATTCAGCCCAATAGTGCAGCTCTGTTTTACCGCAAAATACGCGAGGTTATCACCTACCATTTAGAGCTTGAAGCACACGAAGTATTCGAAGGTGCTGTTGAGTTAGATGAGAGTTATTTTGGTGGAGTACGCAAGGGTAAACGCGGTCGTGGTGCTGCTGGTAAGGTAGCAGTATTTGGTATTTTGAAACGCGGTGGCAAGGTGTATGCCAAAGTAGTTCCAGACACCAAGAGTGATACCTTAATGCCTATTATTACAAGGAAAATAGCACCAGATAGTGTGGTTTACACAGATTGTTATCGAAGTTATAACGCTCTTGATGTTGCGGATTTTTACCATGAAAGAATCAACCATTCAAAGCAGTTTGGTATAGGTAAAAATCACATTAACGGTGTTGAGAATTTCTGGAATCAAGCCAAAAGAGTACTAAGAAAATACAACGGAATTGATCAAAAAACATTTCCCTTGTTTCTTAAAGAATGTGAGTTTAGATTCAATTACGGATCGCCCAAAGAGCAGCTAAAAACACTGCTTATTTGGACGGAAATTTAACCTGTCCTACTACAGCCCCTAGTATTTTAAAAATAGACGTTTATTTGTTTTTTGAGCAGTCATTGAATCGTTTATAGACTTTATTCCAATTGCCAAAATCAGCGGATAAGTCTCGCCAAGGCCAATCTGCTCTCATACGGAATAAGATTCCTTCGACGGTCATTTTTAAATGACCCTTGCTATGCATATCTTTTTGAAGTAATAATTGCTTTAGCTTCGACCAACCAATGTGCATCTTTAAGCATGATGCGGGGCATAGTAAAGGGGGCAACACGCCCTAGTTAAATTTAAAAAAACGGTTTTTTATTTAGAGAAATATAATGAACAAAATTTTTATTGCTATGGCTTTTTTAGCGTTTACTACCACAAGTAATGCTCAAACGGCATGTTTTCAAGACACACAAGGTTTGGCAAGTGATACCAATAAGTGGATGGAAGACTACCAACAACAAGTAAAAAAGTGGGGAGTTGAACTCACTTTTAGAGCAGTTGATAATGACAGTAAGCTTAATGATGATTTTCGTTATGGGCTTTGTCATATGGCCATTGTACGTTCATCAACACCTACATTCAACAGATATGTAGGCACATTTGATGCAGTGGGTGCATTATCAAACGATATTATCGCAAATGTTTTAGTATCGAAATTTATACCTCATCCAAAGCTTGCACCAAATATGATACAGGGAAAATTCGAAGTTGCTGGGCTGCTTCCAAGTTTTCCAAGTTATATATTTGTGAAAAATAGGCAGATTAGTACGGTCAATCAACTTTATGGAAAAAAAATAGCATTAATCGTGGGTGACTTAAACGCACGTACTGATATTAATCGAATTACGCTTGATTTCCACGCACCCATGTCATTTATAAATAACATGGTTGCACAGCCTGTTCAAACCGGAATAGAGCCGCCCTATCTAGTTGAAAACTTAATAAAAAATAAATCTGATGCAGTTATTTTATATGCGGATGCATATAAAAAATTGAACCTGTTAGATTTTTTAGGTCAGAATGGTGGAATTATTTCTATTCCATTTAGTTATAGCTCTACCAAGGTTTTGATTAATTCAGCGGCTTTTCCTAATGGTTTTGGGCAAAAAAGTCGTATGTACATCGCAACACAATCTGAAAATCAATTTACACATATTAATAAAATAAAGAATGAAATTCCCAAAAAGTACTGGATTGAATTAGATGATATTGAAAAATCAAAGTACCAAGAGGTTTTTTATAAAGTTCGTGCGAGTCTTATAGAGGATGGGTTTTATGATTCTGCTTTTTCTAAATTA
>CAYJUB010000280.1:0-4011 GCA_964373145.1 uncultured Moraxellaceae bacterium | reverse complement strand
TGATATCGTGATTTGGACGACGACTCCGTGGACATTGCCAGCCAACCAAGCGGTCGCGCTGAATGCAGATTTAGAATACCAATTAGTTGAAGTGCAATCTGAAGACAAGACGATTGCCCTGATTCTTGCTGCGAAATTGGCAGGCGAGGCGACTGAACGTTATGGCTTGCAGTCACCAAAAGTTTTGGCAACCTTTAATGGTGCTGCGCTTGAACATTTAACCTTGCAACATCCGCTGATTATGGATCGCCAAGTGCCTGTGATTTTGGGCGAACACGTCATGGATTCCAGCGGTACAGGTGCGGTTCATACAGCGCCGGGTCATGGCGTGGACGACTATAAAGTCGGTTTGCAATACAGCCTGAAAGTTGAAAACCCTGTCAGTGGCAGTGGCGTGTATTTGCCTGAAGCGGCCGTGTTTGCGGGTCAGCATATTTATAAAGCCAATCCCCTGATCATTGAACAGCTTAAATCTGATCGTAAACTGTGGGCGCATGTTGCGATTACCCACAGCTATCCGCATTGCTGGCGTCATAAAACGCCGATCATTTTCCGTGCGACGCCGCAGTGGTTTATTAGCATGGAAAAGCAAGGTCTGCGCAACGAAGCGATGTCTGCGATCAAGCAAGTCGAGTGGATTCCTGATTGGGGTCAGAATCGTATCGAAGCGATGATCGATGGTCGTCCTGATTGGTGTATTTCCCGTCAACGGACGTGGGGCGTGCCGATACCATTCTTTATTCATAAAGACACGGGCGCATTGCATCCAGATACTGAAAACTTAATTGAAAAAGTTGCTGCGCTGATTGACCAAGGCGGTGTTGACGCATGGTTTAAGGCGGATGCTGCCGATTTAATCGGTGCTGATGCAGCGCAATACAACAAAGCGACTGACACGCTCGACGTTTGGTTTGATTCTGGCGTGACGCATTATTGTGTTTTGAAACAACGTGATGCACTTGCGTTCCCAGCGGATTTATATTTGGAAGGCTCTGATCAACATCGTGGCTGGTTCCAAACGTCATTGTTGACAGGTTTGGCAATCGACAACAATGCGCCATTCAAAAAAGTACTGACCCACGGTTTCGTGGTCGATGTGAATGGCCGCAAAATGTCGAAATCGCTCGGCAACATCATCACGCCACAAGACGTCATCAAAGACCTTGGCGCGGATGGTGTGCGCTTTTGGGTTGCATCCAGTGATTACCGCTATGAAATGACGGCAGGTAAAGAGATTTTCAGTCGTACAACGGACGGCTATCGTCGTATTCGCAATACGTTGCGTTTCTTGTTGGCGAATTTGAACGGCTTTAATCCTGCATCGGATATCGTGCCTGTTGAAGAGATGATTGCACTCGATCAATTCATTTTGAGCCGTGCAGCTGCCGTGCAAAAGACCATTCAAGCCGCTTACGATGAGATGAGTTTTCATCAAGTGTGTAGCCAATTGGTCGCGTTCTGTACCAGCGATTTGGGCGGTTTCTATTTAGACATCATCAAAGATCGTCAATACACGACCAAAGCCGATTCTGTTGCGCGTCGTTCGGCGCAAACTGCGCTGTATCATTTGGTCCATGCGTTTGTGCGTTGGATGAGTCCGATTCTGACCTTTACTGCACAAGAAGCATGGCAAGAGATTCCGAAAAACTCGGCAAACGCGGAAGATAAATATGTATTCACAACGGAATGGTATGACATTCCCGTTGCTGCACAACAAGCGGATGCAAATAGCGACAGCCTAAATGAAGAAGAGTGGTTAACGATTCTGAACGTGAAATCAGCGGTCAATAAGCTGATCGAAAATGCGCGTACCAGCAAAACTGTTGGCGCGAATCTTTCTGCAAAAGTTCAAATTTGGGCAGAACCGCATATTTACCAACCACTCGCAAAACTCAAAGATGAACTGCGTTTTGTCTTGATCGTGAGTGATGTTGAGCTGAATCATAACGGTGTAGGCGAAGGTGAAACGACTGAACTCAGTGGTTTGCATGCGTTTGTTTCTGCGGCTGATGGCGTGAAGTGTGCGCGTTGCTGGCATATCCGTACTGATGTTGGTTTAACGCCACATCATCCTGACCTGTGTGCACGTTGCGTCGAAAACGTCGATGGTACAGGCGAGGTGCGTCACTATGCTTAAATCGCTATTTACATCCATGCGCCTTCCGAACGTTGCTTGGTTCGGTTTGAGCCTTATTGCCATCGTACTTGATCAATGGACTAAGCGCATTGCCACCGCGACCTTGAACTTTGGCGAAGCTAACCCTGTCTTTCCGGGTCTAGATTGGACTTTGCTCTATAACACTGGTGCAGCGTTCAGCTTCTTGTCCGATGCGGGCGGTTGGCAGCGTTATTTATTCACGGGCATGGCGATGCTGGTTTCGGTCATTTTCGTGTTTTGGTTGTTGCGTTTGCCGAAGGATGCCAAGGTGCTTGCTGCGGGGATTGCGCTGGTATTGGGCGGTGCAGTGGGTAATTTGATTGATCGAGTGACATTAGGTCATGTGGTTGATTTTATTAGTGTCTATTATGAAACCCATTATTTTCCAGCGTTCAATATTGCCGATAGCGCAATTACAGTGGGAACGATTTTTTTAATTATTGATATGTTGTTTTTGGATAAGATTCGTCAATCCAAAAGCGAAATTAGCAACAAGCCAGCCAGCGAAGAGTAAAGCCAGCCATGAGTCAAACTAATATTTCCACGTTTACCAATCCAAACGATGACACGCGGATTGCGCAGGGTTCACAGGTTGCGTTGCATTTTTCGGTCGCGCTGGAAAATGGTGTTGAGATTGATAATACCCGCGGTTATCCAGAGCCAGTGAGTTTGGTGATTGGCGATGGTAATCTGCTTGAAGGTTTCGAGAAGGCATTATTCGGCTTACGTGCGGGTGATCGTCGTACCGTGCATTTGCCACCTGAAGATGCATTTGGCCCGTGGAATCCTGATAACGTTCAATTGTTTGATACGGTTCAGTTCGTTAAAACCGGTGAAGGACGTCCTGAAGTCGGTACGATGATGGAGTTTCAGGATAAAGGCGGTGGTACGTTGGCTGGCGTGGTTAAGTCTGTGAATGATGACAAAGTCGAGGTGGATTTTAATCATCCGCTGGCGGGGCGTAATGTGGTGTTTGAGGTTGAGATTGCGAAGGTCACGCCTGCGGGGGTTAGTGGGGTGAAGCTTTCTTAATGGATAGGTAGCTTGTGAGGTTAGCAGGGTTTGGATTATTAAGTGTATTTAGTCCATTCTGTTGCTGGGGTAGAACCCCAGCCTACTACACTGAGAAAAGCGATGGACAAATCAGAGATTGAACAATTAAAGAAGCGGTGGACTACCCAACAAATATCCCAGGGTGAGGCGGTGCTTGTCGGGAAATCCACCTCCCCTTTTCCGGTGATGGATGATGGGTTCGTTGATTTGCGTGGAATTGTGATCGCGCAATTCATTAAGAACGTAACGATAAATTCTGTCGATCTTTCTGGAGCGGCACTTGAACGGGCTGGCCAGTTTGGGATGTGCAAGGTTGAGAAAGTGCGATTTTGCTTTGCGTCGCTGCAAACGAATTTAGGAAAAATATTCAATTCGTGTGACTTTACATCGGCGAATTTATCATGCGCTGTATTGCGAGGTGAATTCTTGGAATGCGATTTTTCCATGGCAAATTTGACATCCGCGATAGGGACAGAGGTTCGATTCGTTAAATGCGTTTTTGTGAAGACGAACTTCAGAAAAGCGTCGCTTGTTCATTGTTCATTCGACGATTGCCGATTTGAGGAATGTAAATTCGGGAGCGGTTCCTTGTCATTTTCAAGGTTTATTCGTACTCCGATACCAGTCGATCTTGGAAATACAGTAATTGAGAAAATCAAATTAACATAGTTAAATGGGGCAAATAGCGCGTAGGCTGGGGTTCTACCCCAGCAAAATATAATTCACAAAAAAATAAAAATTTACCCTAGGGGCTGTTGAGGTTTCAAATCATTTTAATCCATGTCATACAACAGGCTAAA
>CAYJUB010000279.1:0-4015 GCA_964373145.1 uncultured Moraxellaceae bacterium | reverse complement strand
GCTAACTCATAATCTGCACAACTTGGTAGCATTAAAAATTGAAGAAGGCGTATTGACTGTTTCTCCTAAAGAAGATACTCAAGCAGGCTGGATGCAAACAGGTACAGCGCGTGCAGTTTTGAGCAACTTGGTTCAAGGTGTGAATGCTGGTTTTGAGCGTAAGCTGCAACTGGTTGGCGTGGGTTATAAAGCCCAAGCTAAAGGTACGGTTTTGAATATGGCGCTTGGATATTCACATCCAGTCGACTTTCAATTGCCTGAAGGTGTTACCGCGGAAACGCCAACACCGACTGAAATTGTTTTGAAATCAATTGATAAACACATTCTCGGTCAGGCTGCTGCGAACATTCGCGCGTTCCGTCCACCAGAGCCATATAAAGGCAAAGGCGTACGCTACTCGGATGAAGTTATCATCCGTAAAGAAGCCAAGAAGAAGTAAGGGGAATCAGCATGAACGACAAGAAACAATCGCGTTTGCGTCGTGCCAAAAGCACCCGCTTACACATTCGTGCCAACGGTGCGACTCGTCTGTGCGTAAATCGCACTCCGCGTCATATCTACGCACAAGTTATTTCTGCAGACGGCAGCACAGTATTGGCACAAGCATCTACGCTTGACACCACACTGCGCTCGGGCGCAACAGGTAACATCGATGCAGCAGCTAAAGTAGGCAATCTGATTGCTGAACGCGCTAAAGCAGCCGGTGTAACTAAAGTTGCATTTGACCGTTCTGGTTTTAAATATCATGGCCGCATCAAGGCGTTAGCTGATGCTGCACGTAGCGGCGGGTTGGAGTTCTAATCATGGCACGTGAAAAAGTTGAACAACAAAGCGACGGCTTTACTGAGAAACTGGTAGCAGTTGATCGTGTAGCTAAAGTCGTAAAAGGTGGTCGTATTTTCTCTTTCACAGCATTGACTGTGATTGGTGATGGTAATGGTCGTGTGGGTTTTGGCCGCGGTAAAGCACGTGAAGTGCCAGCTGCGATCGCTAAAGCACTTGAAGCGGCTCGTCGTAACATGATTTCTGTTGAGCTAAACGGTTCAACGCTTCAGCATCCAATCAATTCTACACATGGTGCGTCACGTATTTACATGCAGCCTGCTTCTGAAGGTACTGGTGTAATTGCTGGTGGTGCAATGCGTGCAGTACTTGAAGTTGCTGGCGTACAGAACGTTTTGGCGAAGTGTTATGGTTCTACGAATGCGACTAACGTTGTGTATGCAACGTTTAAAGGCTTAAAGAACATGACCTCACCAGAGAAAGTTGCAGCGAAACGCGGCCTATCTGTCGAAGCAATCCGAGGATAAGCAGCAATGACTACAGCTAAAACCATTAAGGTTACCCAATATAAGTCAAGCGCACATCGCTTGAAAAACCATAAACTTTCATTGAAAGGTCTTGGTTTACGTCGCATTAACCATACTGTCGAAGTGTTAGATACACCTTCGAATCGCGGTATGATTAATCAAGTTTACTATATGGTTCGTGTCGAGGATTAATGCCATGACTCTAAGATTAAATGAGCTGTCACCAGCGGAAGGTTCTACTAAGAACCGCCGCCGTGTCGGTCGCGGGATTGGTTCAGGTCTCGGCAAAACTGGTGGTCGTGGTGTTAAAGGCCAAAGTTCACGTACAGGTTCTAGCTTACGTGCTGGTTTTGAAGGCGGTCAAATGCCTTTATACCGTCGTTTGCCGAAGTTTGGTTTTACCAGCTTAAAAGGTCTGAAAGTCGCTGAAGTGCGTCGGTCAGAACTGAACAAAGTGGAAGGTGATCTTGTATCACTGGAAACTTTAAAAGCGGCTAACCTTGTACGTAATGACAAAATTCGCGTAAAGATCATGTTGTCTGGCGAAGTAACCCGTGCGTTTACCGTTGGTAAAGGCGTGACTTTGACTAAAGGTGCTCTAGCTGCAATTACTGCTGCTGGTGGCAAAGTTGAAGCAACTGAAACTGCAGGAGCATAATTCGCATGGCACAGCCACCGACCACTCGTACTCGTGTTGATGCCCGTGCCGCAATGAAAGATCCAGTAGCCCGTCAGGGCTACCGAGAACTGATGCAGCGTATTATGTTTTTGCTCGGCGCCTTAGTCGTATTTCGACTTGGTGCGCACATTCCAGTGCCCGGGATTAATCCAGAGCGTTTGGCCCAGTTATTTGAGCAGAATAAAAACACCATCTTAAGCATGTTTAATATGTTCTCTGGTGGTGCGCTTGAGCGTATGTCTATTTTAGCGCTTGGGATTATGCCTTATATTTCTGCTTCTATTATTGTGCAGTTGATGACGACGGTTGTACCGACGTTAGAAGCGCTCAAGAAGGAAGGTGAAGCGGGTCGACGTAAGATTAGCCAATACACACGTTATGGCACATTAGGCTTAGGTTTGGTGCAAGCGATTGCGATGTGTGCAGGTCTGATCAGTCAACAGATTACACTAAGTTCTGGTTTAGGTTTTTATGTACCAGCAGTCACCTCATTGGTGGCGGGTACGATGTTTATGATGTGGTTGGGTGAGCAAATTACCGAGCGTGGTGTTGGTAATGGTATATCGATGCTAATTTTTGCGGGCATTGTTGCTGGTTTACCAGCACTTGTTGCGCAATCATTTGAAGGTGTTCGTCAAGGGCAGGGTAGTTTAATTACACTGTTTATTATTGGTATCCTTGCTTTAGTTGTTGTTGCTGCAGTTGTGTTTATGGAGCGTGCTCAGCGCCGTATTCCTGTAAACTATGCGCAACGTCAACAAGGTCGTCAGGTATTTGCTGCGCAACAGACTCATTTGCCGTTGAAAATCAATATGTCTGGCGTGATTCCAGCAATTTTTGCAAGCTCTTTGTTACTGTTTCCTGCAAGTTTGGGGCAGTGGATTGGCAATACGCCTAATCCAAATATGATGCAAAGCTTCTTGCAAGATTTTGCTTTGGTGTTGTCACCGGGTCAGCCGTTGTATTTGGTTTTGTTTGCGGTTTTAATTATTTTCTTCTGTTACTTTTATACGGCTTTGGTTTTTAGCCCAAAAGAAGTTTCAGAAAATCTAAAACGTAGTGGTGCATATGTTCCCGGTATTCGTCCTGGTGATCAAACTACTCGTTACTTAGATCATATTTTGAATCGATTGACCTTTATTGGCGCGATGTACATGACCGTTGTTTGTTTGCTGCCGATGCTTCTGCAGGCAGGATTCAATATACCGTTTACCTTGGGTGGAACATCTTTGCTCATCGTAGTGGTCGTGGTAATGGACTTTATGGCTCAGGTGCAAGCGCACATGACCTCGCAACAGTATCAGAATCAATCGTTAATGAAAGGAAGTGGTCGTAAGTAATGAGCTGGTTTACAGCCGTTTACTTGGGGTCAAGTTGTCTACTAGAGGTGTCCCATGAAAGTTCGTGCTTCAGTAAAAGTAATGTGCGGTAACTGCAAAGTTGTCCGTCGCAATGGAGTGGTTCGCGTGATTTGTAGCGTTGAGCCGCGTCACAAGCAGCGTCAAGGTTAATTTTTAATTAATTCTCGACGTCTGTTGATTTTTACAGGTATTGTGGTATATCATTCGCCCCTTCGTTTTAGATGGGGCGGCTGATTTTTACAGCGCCTGATTTTGTTGTGCTACTTTAATTGTAGTATTTGGAGAGAGTTGTATGGCACGTATTGCCGGTGTCAATATTCCAGATAACAAACATGCTGTCATTTCGTTGACTTATGTATTTGGTATCGGTCGTCACACAGCTGCTAAGATTTTGGCAGCTGTTGGGATTGCTCCGACGACTAAAGTTCGTGAGTTATCAGATGTTCAGTTAGATTTGATTCGCGCGGAAGTTGCTAATGTTTCGACAGAAGGTGATTTGCGTCGTGAAATATCCATGAATATTAAGCGTTTGATGGATTTAGGCTGCTACCGTGGTCTCCGTCATCGTCGTGGTTTACCAGTTCGTGGTCAACGCACCAAGACTAATGCTCGTACTCGTAAGGGTCCGCGTAAACCAATCAAGAAATAATTGCTTCAGGAAGCTA
>CAYJUB010000278.1:0-4019 GCA_964373145.1 uncultured Moraxellaceae bacterium | reverse complement strand
ATTTGCCAACCTGACCGAGGAGGTTTCTCAATCGATTCAGAAGAGCGAACAGCACATGCAGAAGAGCGAACAATATTTGCAGAAGAGCGAGCAGCACATGGACTCGATGCAAACCCGAGCTCAACAGACCCTGACTCAAATCCAGCAAGTCCAAAGCCATCTCACTCTGAAAGTATGCTTAATCGCAATGACAGTGGGCTTGATTACAGCACTAATTACCAGCGGATTATGCAGTTGGGCAGAATACAAGCGCCCAGATCCTTCAATAGTTATCAATCCCGCAGACTTAGCAGCGGTGATAGTCCCTGCGATCCAGCAGCAGATAGCTACAATGCAGCACGGCAACAGATCGCAGCAGTAGGATTAAACCCTATCGTCACGGCACTACACAATTCCAAATCCCAAAAGCGCAACAAAGGCTAATCCGCATCCATCAACCGCGACGACCTTCAACCACATTGGGCCGAACTCCAGCGGCAAAACGCCCTAGGTGCACCAGTCCGTATTCAAGCAACGAGTCGCAACCTCGTCATCATCACTGAACTCGATAGCAAAGACATTGAGCGCTTAGCCCAAGCCGATTTCCCTCCTTTGGTTGTCACCCAGAAAAATGGCATCCACACCGCCGTTATTCGACTCAGTGACCAAACGGACATCAATGAACATTGGCGTCAGAAGATAGGGAGACAGATTGCCAAAATCTATGGCGGTCAATTCAACTCGGAATTAACCATGGATCTCGTTGGCTTTGACCAATGCACCCTCGTTTCTGCAGACAACATCACCGCACCCCGAGGCATTGAACTAGTCCTTGAGTATGAAAGACAATACCAAACGCTGGAGAGACAAAGACAAGAGCAGCGCAGTGACTACGAGTGTGAATTACAGATAGACTTACGTTGGCTGGCATTGGAGCATACATTAACACCTGACGCAGTCAACGGTTGCGAAATAGCCTACCTAAAAGAAGCCCAAAAACATCATTGCCGCAGCAATGACAACGCACACGCAAGCCAAATAGATACCGCGATTGCCAAAACTCTTTTCCAAGTAGGCTATTCTGCAGCAGACATCCATTATGCTATCGACAAGTGCAGTCCCAACCATGAAGGACTTAGCACACCAATGTACGCACGGCAGTGCGTAGAGCAAGCACTACAGGACAGGATGAAGCAGGCAGCGATAGAGGATTGGGCTGATAGAAGTCGAACGGAACGTCATGCGCAGGCGTCGGTCAAACCACAGTCAGATCATGGGCCGAATTTGGGTAGATGATTGTTGAAACCCGTTTAAACATGATCAGCTAAATGTTCACTTAATATTCAGCGTGCATAGCCGTTTATTCTTGAGTGAGAATCAGTGGTCATGGATTGTAGTCGATCAAAATTGAAAAGTGAAAGTAGCTAATCGATTTATCAGTAGTAGTGTAGTACGCTACTTTGTTTCACTATTCGTGCAAAATATCACGCTACGCGTGTCATCAATGACTGGGCAGCACTGGATAAGCCCTCTAAACCTTCACGTTCTGTTTTTTAGGTAGTAAGCTATTGAAAGTTAATGTAATTGATTTGTTTGCGGGTCCTGGTGGGTTGGGGGAAGGATTCTTTTCTTTTCGATCTGAATCTAAGAATTACCTCTTTAAAGCGATCTGTTCAGTAGAAAAAGATGGCTATGCACATGCAACACTAACGTTAAGATCATTTTTTAGAAAACTAAGGGAGCATAATATTGAAATCCCAGTCGAATATTATAATTACATAAAAGGACTGACCGATAGCCCCTCCAACGAAACGACTAGTCTTCTATGGGAGGAAGCAAAGAAAGAATCTATTTGCTTAACTCTTGGTGCAGATGAGTCCTATGACATTAAGGTTTTTCAGGCTCTCCAAAAAGAATATGCATCTACTCTGAAGAGCAACCCTACAGTGTTTATTGGTGGTCCACCATGCCAAGCATATTCTGTTGTAGGCCGAGCAAGAAACAAAGGAAATAAAAACTATGTTCCAGAGCTCGACTCTAGACATTTTTTATATAAAGAATATCTAAAAATAATGCAAACTTTCTCCCCTGATATTTTTGTAATGGAAAATGTTAAAGGACTACTTTCTTCTCAAGTGGGTGGTGGGGCTGTCTTCACTCAAATTATTGAAGATCTACATAACTGTGGTGCAGGTTACACGCTCTTTAGTCTAAAAACTGGGAAACGCTTTTTATTGGGACAATCAAATCCTAATGAGTTCATTCTACAGAGTGAAAATTATGGCGTACCTCAGTGTCGTCATCGAATTATTATTATAGGGATAAAGAATACTCTGGCTCACAAAGTGACCAATATCCCAGCTTTACAGAAGTCAGAACAAGTTAATGTAGGAGATGCGATTGGCGATTTACCATTTTGTCGAAGTCGTTTTTCGAATCGAAGCAACTTTTATGCTTCCAATTCTATAGAAGAATGGAAATCTAATTTAACCAACCAATTAACAAAGTTAATAAATGAGGAAAAAAACCTAGATTTAGAGATCACAGAAGAATTAATGACGCAATTGAATAAACTCGAGACTATTATTGATGAGGAGCCAAAAGATCAATTCTTTAAATATGAGTTAAAGGAAAGTCGCTTCCATAAATTTGTCTATGATTCGATTGGTGGCGAGATAATTTCACATGAACCCAGACCTCATATGGATACTGATCTCGTTAGATATTTCTTTTGTTCTGTATTTAGAAAAATAAAAGGTAGAAATCCAACTGTTATTGATTTTCCTCCAAGCCTCGCACCTAATCATAAAAGTTGGAATACGGGTAAATTTGTAGATAGATTCAAAGTACAAGGTGCAGATACCCCTTCCAGCACCATTACAAGCCATATATCAAAAGATGGTCATTATTTTATCCATCCCGATCCTACACAATGTCGTTCATTGACCGTAAGAGAGGCTGCAAGGCTTCAGTCTTTCCCTGATTCATATGTATTTATGGGCAAAAGAACGAATCAATTTCATCAAGTTGGCAATGCTGTCCCTCCATTCTTGGCTAGACAGATTGCCACCATTGTTTATGAGATTCTTGAGTCATTAAGCAACTCATCGAAATAGCCAGCACCGCTCAGATCTTTACTGGTTACTGTCCCTCTATCTAGTAATGAATTGAAAACCTCACATGAGGTTTCAGGCAGCAGTGCACAATTGTGGCATGCCGCTAAGTTCATACCAGCAGGTCCTTGCCCGCCATTATTGCCAACTTCACGGCAAATAGGATCAGAGCTGCACCAATTAGAGCTTTCTATAGCTTTTTTGATGATTGGCTGAAGTACATTAGGTGCAGCCATTCGAACAAGCCCTCCTAATGATCCTTCACTATCACCAGCGGCGGTATATATGAGCAAGCCACACATTTCTATTTCTGGCGAGTTACTAACATAGAGCCTTTCTCTTAGAGATGCGGTGCTATATCCACAATCAAATATGAGCTGATTCATTAGAAGGTGCGCAAAAGTATGAACTAAAAGAAACGTAGGACTAATTTCTCCAACATTCTGAAATCGTGTAGATTTATTTACTTTCTCAACAAGAGTTCTAAATGACGATCCTTTTTCAAAATTCATCGACCAATGCCTGACTTTCTCTAGATTAAACTGTAGAAAAATTCCTTCACCGTAGACCTGAACGGCTGGCAGCCAATCAACTTCTTTATTACTAGATTGTCGTAAATGTTTTTTATAATCATCAACCGTTCGATTAATTTGGGGTTCGATACGATCGAAGCCATAAAATGCGTTTGTAATAGTTAGCTCTTTAATTTGCGTTACTGCAGCAAAGAAATCTTGAAACCAATTCTCAAAAGAATCCATAGTTAAAGGTTTAGTGACAAGGGGGCCTTTTGTTGCTGATTGGAACAGGTGCTTGTACTCTTGGAATTTATAGTCTAAATCGGTTTCTGGCGGAGGAGGGACTTGCACGCTTTGTTGCTGATCGTTAAAGAAGGCTGCTAATTCATCTTTAGAAAATACCGATTCAAAT
>CAYJUB010000277.1:0-4032 GCA_964373145.1 uncultured Moraxellaceae bacterium | reverse complement strand
TGCTTGTTCATTTTTTTCTTTTTTGTTGAGAAAATCGTTCGAGTGCAGATTGTTTGATAATTAGCACATGATGAAGTGTTGCGCTAAAGTTTTGCCAAAAAGTATCACAAAAATATCGTTATGGAAGCTGAAATACGCCAATCTGGAGTGCGCGTTTATGTTTAAGCGTTTGATGAGTTTAGGATTACTGTGTCTGGCTTTTGACGCCTCTGCCAGTATTAATGTCACAACTACAGCCGATGAGAATGGTACTAACGCAAGTGCATGTTCCTTGCGTGAAGCGATCGCAATTATCAATAGTAGCGATTTATCTCAAGGTTTCGGCGGTTGTGAAAATAAAGATTCCTCGAAAGTTATTGTCTTAAATGCCAATTCCACGTTTCCGCTGTCTACTGAATTAACAATCAATAAGAACGTCACGATCCAAAGTTCGAGTTCTGGTGATCTCTTTAATTTTACGGATGGGTCGGACAATCCCGTTCTGCGTGCGGTGGGTAATCACCGAGTCATTAACATTCTGGCGACTGCGACGACAACCCCAACCGTCACATTCACCAATGTGAACTTTAAAGGCTGTGGCATTTCGACAGGGTGTGAAACCCAAGGCGGCGTGATTATTAATCAAGGGACGCTCGAGTTGAGTGGGTTACGTATTGTCGATGGTGTCGCTGAGCGCGGTGGTGCAATTTACAACGAGAACGTTGGGAAATTAACGATCACAAACGTTGAATTAAGAAATAATACTGCAAGTGCCAGAGGCGCTGCGATTTATAGTATTCAGCCTGCGTTTACTATCAACAGAACCTTGATGCGAGAGAATAAGATCGCAAGTGTTTCAGGAGCAGGTTTTGTTATTGATACAGAAAAAAACGATGTTGCCATTGGGAAAGTTGTTTCAACCATTACGGCGTCAACAATTTACAACAACAAAGCAAGTGCAATTAAAATTGTACCTGGGATTGGTGTTTCCAGCGTAACCATCATTGGTAATCAGGGCGGAGTGACATTGAATGCCCCACCATTGGTTGTCACGACACCAGGAACACCTGCCGTACCCGCGAAGCCAGCGACACCGACTACACCAGCAGTACCAGCAGTACCAGAAGGCCCCCCGACTATAACGTCTACAAGCACTTCTAAACTTGCAAATACTATTATTGGTAATAATAACGGTGATGACTGCACTTTTGTAGCTGGTGATAAAACCGAGATCAATCATGTTGCGTATACCAATAGCTGTAAACAAATCCTTGGTGTATACGGTACCTTTATTGAAGGGCAGGACCTTGCTGGACAAACATTAATTGCAGGAAATAGTAGCGTGACGGATGGCACTGCTGTGTGTGCATTGCCACCTGCAGCAGGTTTGCTTTGCCCGTTTCGTATTTATCCAGGTCAATTTTCAGGCTACTTTTTACCGCGCTTAATTCCATCTCCGACAGCGACTTTGGCATCTCAGCTGATTGTGAATAAAGGTTATATTAGTGGCACGGGTATCGCATGTAGTAGTGATCAACGCGGCTTGGCTCGTACGCTTTGTGATATTGGTGCGATTGAGCTGGTTATTCCGGCAGGAAATGCACAAGCGAATGGTCAAGATATTATTTTTGGTCAGATTGCATCGATCGATCTCAGTCCAGTTGTCGGAGATGGTCAGTTAATTCCTGCTGGATATTGCTCAACTTTATATGGTACGTCAGCGCCACCGCAAGGGGGCGTATGGGTAGATGGTTGTGTTCGTTATGTCATTCCGCCGACTAAGGGTGTTGCGACTTATGATGCGGTCAACAATCGAGTGATTTATACCCCAAGTAGTAATTTTCATGGGTTTGATAAGTTCCGCTATACCATCACAACGTCTACAAGTTTCTTTTCCGAGGGTGAAAATAATAAAACAATCACCTTAACAACGACCATTAAACAAGATCCACCATCAGGGATTACGAGTAAAACTGTGGGTGCTGGTGGAGTAGGTGTTTTCGCAGTATTTGTTCTGATGGGGCTTGCAATGCGCCGTCGCCTGACAGGAGGTCAGTTATGATTCGTCGCGTATTATTGCTCGGTGGAGCATTATCCTTTTCGCTTGTGGGTGCTTTTAGCGTTGCACATGCGGCAACTTTAACAGTCACGACGCTTCAAGATGAAGATGGCGAGAATCTAACAAGTTGCTCTTTACGAGAAGCTATTAAGGCGAGTGGAACTAAACTCGCTTATGGTGGCTGTCAGGCTGGACAACTGAATTTTACCGATACGATTCAGTTGGCTGCCGGAACTTACACGTTGACTCGGGGTGAGCTTGTCATCGATGGCAACATGGATATTTTAGGCAGTTTTGTCCCCGATCCATTTTCCATTAATCCATTCACTGGGGCATCCCCAAATACTCCAGCACTTACCACTATCATTGTTGCAGCCAGTGGCTCTCGAATATTTAATTCCTCGGTATCGAATAACCAATTAAATCTGTCGAATATGATATTGAAAGGCGGTACGGCATCTGATTTTGGCGGTGCAATCCGTGCAGGTGGGATACTGTTTTTAAGCCGTGTGCAGATAAGTGGTGCAACAGCAAACAAGCAGGGTGGTGCGATTTACCTTGAGGGTACAAAGTCAACGTTTACGGCTGTAGGATCGTCTTTTACAGGTAATAATGCACCTTCAGGTGCGGTATTAAGCATGAGTTGCTTAGATAATCTTAGCCCAACAGCGAGGCAGATTACACTCACTCAAACGAATGTGATTGGAAATGGTCTATCTGGGACTTCATCGGTTTTGGATTTTTGTGGTGAGGTAACTGCAACAATCGGTGCTTCGACGATTGCTAAAAATGCTGCTCAAACAGTTGCTGTGGGTGTCGATCCTGCAGGGTTATCTCCAGCGGTTGTTCGAATTTCTGGAAATATTAATACGCGCTTGGGTGCGGCCAGTTCCTTGGGGTTGATTAGCAATACACTGGTTGAAAATGATGCCAGCATTGTCGTTGCATACGGTAGGTCTTCAGGCTTAATTCTGACCAATAATATACTGGCGTTTAACAGCGCTGGATTGGATTGTGCGTATACTGGTCAAAACGATGCTACGACAGGTCTACCACCTAAAGGCACGATCGCTTCGTATAATTTGTTCTCAGCAACTGCGACTCCTGGTACCGCGGCCACTTCTAAATGTCAGTTATATCCAGACAGCACTACGGATGACAGCAACATTTATGGTAATAGTAGCAGCGTGTTGACTGACGTTTTAAATCCGTTGGGGTTTTATGGTGGCTCTGAATTGCAGGGCTATTTACCGATAAAAAAATATAAAACGGACGCTGCTGGTAAGATTGTCGATGATGATGTTATTGTCAATCAAGGTGCTTCAGTATTGAATTGTGGCAACTTGGATCAACGTGGGTTGACTCGTAGTAATGGCAAGAAGCTGTCGCCGGATTTAGCGACGGTTATTCATTGCGATATTGGTGCTTTGGAATTGTCTATACTGACAGCAAACGATGATTTTAACGGTGCGAATGTTTCGTATGATGCGGTCATCAATGTTGCTGTAAACCCGGCCGGTTTGACTGATAGCCAAGCCCAAACGCTTAAAGAAAACAATGCTAAATATCTTGCTGAATACAAGAGAAGCTTTCGTTATCGTCAAGTTGTGCTGGATTTGTTTGCAAATGACAATTCACAGGAAGTTATATCAGGCAATACCAGTACATTGGGTCTACTCACGGATAGTACCAAATATACCATCACAGGCAGCGATAGTGCAGATGGAAAAATCCACTGTGAGTGGAATCCGATCATGAAACAGATGCTGGCCAGTCGTACAGATGGTCAAACGACTCCAGGTGGAGAGACTTATAAATGTGCTTATGCTATTAAAGATCTGTCAAACAACAAAACTGAAACTGCAATCATGTCTTTTACAGTCTCTAATATCGCGCCGATTGCAAAAGATGATGAGATTACATTGCCATTTGGTACCAAGAATCTTGTTTTGAACTTGTTAGCGAATGACAGTGATGATGGTGATGGCCCAGTT
>CAYJUB010000276.1:3686-4033 GCA_964373145.1 uncultured Moraxellaceae bacterium | reverse complement strand
TGACGTCGCTCATGCGGTTCAGGCGCTGCGATTGGAAAGACTTGATACTGTCTCGGATCAAGCGGCGCAACGATACGACTAATCGCTCCCCCTTTCCCCGCCGCATCCATGCCTTCAAAAACCAAAACTATGGATCGCTGTCCACAACGGTGAATCAGTTTTTCTAACTTCTTTTGTGCCGCGTTAATCCGTGTTTTATAGGTTTCCTTTTCCATGGTTGCATTATCGGGCGTGTATAACGGCGCAGGAATTTCCGTAAGCTGCCAGCGCCTTGCCGCTGGGGGGATTGGCACACGTGGTTCGGTCAATGCACCCAACACCACATGACCAAATTTTAAATCTCGCTC
>CAYJUB010000276.1:0-3676 GCA_964373145.1 uncultured Moraxellaceae bacterium | reverse complement strand
GCCTCATCCTCACAATCGATCTCAATCCAATCTGTGCCCATTGTCTTACGAAGTTTTTGCAATGTTTGATATTGATCTTTTTTACGCCAATCCAATCCGTGCAAATGCAACCAATTCCGATCACCCTTAGAGACATTGTCTAAGCGTTTTTGCAATTGATCCCACGATAAATCAAACCAACATTTACACACGGTAATGCCTTGCGCGCGCAAATCATTCTCAAAAGCATGTAAATGTTCGATTTCTCGCTGAAACTGCGCTCCTGTCATTTTCGGAGCATCATCCTCTTTACTCTTTTTTGAACCTTTTTTGTCTTGTAAATAAGCCATGTGCGCCTTGAGTAAATCGCCATACCAATTACCAAACAAGATCACGATTTCGCCTTTTTCGGGCAATAAAGACGCATCACGCAGCCATGCTGGCGAATACGGCTCTACGGGTAATCGGGCTTTGACATTAAACAAACGCGGATCGGCCCACTCACGTAACTGCATGAGCGCTTCTCCCTTACCCGCCAGTTCAATACCACTCATAAGAATGAGAACACCACGTCCGCGCGGCTTATCTCGGGTATCTTTCAACGCATATTGCGCCTCAATTAAGGCAAGGCGTAAGCTGTCTGCATTATTGATAGGACTAGCAGTGGGCAGCACGATTTCTGATTGCGACGATACTAAATGTGGTTTTTTTTCAGCTAAATCTGTCACAACACTGGCTGCTTTTATAGGTTGCTTGGTTAGACTCATCGTCATCTCATCCTTTTTCGTTGCATAATTGACCGCTGATCAGAGCAATGTGCTCCACGGCATCTTTTGCTATTGCCTTTCCAATCTTCTTCAGCTAAAAAGTGCAACTGTACTATTTAGTATTACTGATTTTTAGCCCGTTTTATTGGGTGCACTCCCCATATCCTGACTTTAACCTAATTTTCACGAAGAATGCTTATGACCAGTTTTGCACCCATGATACAAGTCCTTGCCCGTTACCATGCGCTTGAGTTCCATCATAATCCGCAACTCGCCGCAAGGCTATCGGCGATACAAAACTGGCAAAAAAAACGTATGCAGTATATACACGCTGAGATTTTTGCAGTGCCCGCTCACCATTTAATGACGCAATATTTTCTTGAGCAATTGTATGGTGGCATTGAGTTTGATCTGTTGGCGGAACAATGTGCACAGGTTCTAAAAGCGGCAAAAGTATTTGAAGGGCTTTTTCCTGACAGTGCTGTTCGTACCGCTCTTAAAGCCACTGAACTGGCTGTGCTCGCCATCGAACTGGATCTACAATTAGCACAATTGATGGAGCACGATCTACTCAATGATGAGCAAGACCCAGCGATCAATGATAAATATATCATCCAACTTTATCGTTTAGCGGATCAAGCAGAAGCGCGTTTCCACCAATTTGACCTTCTGGATGAACTCGGACAAAACCTCGATAAATATGTCCGCTCTAAATTGGTCCATAGTATTTTTAGATTATCTAAAGGTATGTCATTGCGCTATCAACTCAACGCGCTATATGCATTTATGGATGCAGGATTTACCGCAATGAAACCACTGAAATCAGCAAAAGTATTTTTTGGTGAATTCACGCAAGCTGAACGTGATCTGATTGATGAGATTTATTTAGGCAATCCCAACCCATTTTCACGACGCGTCAAACACCTCAGTCCGTCACAAGCCACGACTGCATAATGAAAACACCCCTGACCCCAAAAACGGTCAATCATTGTCACATCTTGATTGACCATTTATAACCTGCGCTGAAGAACAACCCATCATCACGATCATAGATTCCATGCGAATCTCGTTTTAAGGTATCCTTGCCACATCAGCGCATTTATACCCCATATAACACCTATGTCCAATTTTACCCCTATGCAAGAGCAGCTCAATCGCTATCGCGCTCTTGAATTTCATCATAATCCTCAACTTGCCGTCAGGCTCACTGCACTGCAAAACTGGCAAAAAAAACGGATGCAGCACACGCATGCAGCGCTTTTCGCCGTTCCTGCACATCAGCTCATGACCCAATATTTCCTGACGCGCCTTTATGGCGGCGCTGACTTTGAAATCTTGGCCGGACAATTCGAACGAGTAATTAATAAAGCAAAGAAATTTGAACGACTGGTTCCTGCAAGCACCATCATTACAGGGTGTGAAGCCACTGAACTCGCCGTACTCGGTATTGAATTAGATCAACAACTCGCCCAACTGATGACCACTGATTTTGAATACAATCAATATCACGAAATTGCAGATGACTTTGTGGTTGAGCTCTATCATCAAGCCCATCAAACCGAAGCCCGCATCCATCAACTCCATTTGCTGGACAAACTTGGGTTTAGCTTAGATAAATATGTGCGCTCTTTTATTGTCCAAAGTGCCTTTAAAATGTCTAAAGGTGCGGCAGAACGCCATCACTTTGATCCGCTTTACAATTTTCTCGGTGAAGGGTTTGCTGCCATGAAGCCGTTGAAATCAGCAGAAGTATTCATTGGGGTCTTTACCAAACATGAACGTGAAATTATTGATCGAATTCATAACAATAGTCCAAATCCATTCTTACGCTAACAACTTAATACGAATCAGCAGGAAACAGACTAGCCCCTGCTGATCACATCACGTAGACTAGGTCTTACGTGATGGTATGGTGAATGCGCCGATTGCCCCTTTTTTGCATGGAAAAAACAATGACCGCTCAAGATAACGCAGCAGCAAACAGTCCTTTTAATACCGCAGCCTTACCCGCTGGAACGCCGCAAGGACAACAACAAACGTTAGCGCAAAGTACTCAAACGAATAGCACGCAAGCAAATAGCTTAGAAACACCAGCACCTTCGAGCAATGTCGGCGAAACCACCCATTTCGGATTTAAAACCGTTCCTACGGCTGAAAAACAAGCCAAAGTTGCTGAAGTGTTCCATTCTGTTGCGGCCAAATATGATTTGATGAATGATTTGATGTCGATGGGCATTCACCGCCTCTGGAAACGCTTTGCGATTACCTTATCAGGCGTGCGTCGTGGTCAGCATGTGCTTGATATTGCAGGTGGAACAGGCGATTTAGCTAAAGTATTTAGCCGTGAAGTTGGCGCGACTGGTCGTGTAGTGTTATCTGACATCAACGAATCAATGCTCAATGTCGGTCGTGATCGCTTGCTGGATGCTGGCTGTAGCAACGTTGATTTTGTGCTCGCTAATGCTGAAACCTTAGCGCCGTTTGCCGATGAAAGTTTCGACTTGCTCACCATCAGTTTTGGTCTGCGCAATGTCACCGACAAAGATGCAGCACTCCGTTCGATGTATCGCGTGTTGAAGCCAGGTGGTCGTTTACTGGTATTGGAGTTCTCGAAGCCTGTGTTTGAGCCATTGTCTAAAGTTTATGATTTGTATTCCTTTACGGCATTACCATTTTTGGGAAAATTGATCACTAATGATGCGGAAAGCTATCGCTACCTCGCAGAATCCATTCGCATGCACCCTGATCAACGCACTCTCAAACAAATGATGGAAAAGGCAGGCTTTCAAAGCTGTGATTACCACAATATGACAGGCGGCATCGTTGCCTTGCATCGCGGATTTAAATAATCTGTAGGGATGAGGATTGCTGCAAGATCAAAAGCAAATCCTCCCTAGCCCTCCTTTTTCTAAGGAGGGAACTATTTTGGC
>CAYJUB010000275.1:0-4034 GCA_964373145.1 uncultured Moraxellaceae bacterium | reverse complement strand
ATTACTACAATTGATCGCAGCACTCAAAGATCGCTTTGCGGTGCATGGCGTGATCGTCGGTGATGCTCATGAGAAAAAGCAGGCGTATTTGACCGAATTACATGCACGCGTTGAACAACTCGGGTTAAGTGATCATGTGACTTTTGTGGGGCATCGTCGTGATATGCGCGAATGGCTGGCAGCGAGTAACATTGTATTTTCATTATCCGCCCAAGCCGAAACATTTGGCCGCACGACGTTAGAAGCGATCTCTGTAGGAACATCAGCCGTGGGCTGGAATCGTGGTGGTGTCGCAGAAATTTTGAGTCGATGCTATCCGCAAGGATTGGTTGAAGCTGAAAATGAAGCCCTACTCTTACAGAAGATTGAACAACTGTTGGCAAATCCGCAAACACCCGCGCTGGTCCATGAATTTCAGCTATCACAAATGACCGATCAAACATTGGCACTGTATGCTGAAATGATTCAGAAGAAGAAAGAGAAAACGATTTAGGTAAACAACCCAGAAAAAGCGAAGAGTGAGATGTAGAAAATAGAGGGTTACTTAAAAATATAATGCACAAAATATAAGCTCGAATGGCAATTACTTGCACATTCGAGCCAGAATATCCTTTTAATTTTTATGCCATTCTTCCGTGTAGTCGTCATCTCCATGACCAGCTCAATTAAGAACTTTATCCGTCGGCGATTGACTCATCCTGAGACAATATCCATATCCGCTCCTTTGCCGACAGGTTCATTATCAATATTCATTGTCTGACATGGAATAGATATAAACCTCAATCAATGTAAGCGATATCGTACAAAATTACGTAAATATTCGTCGCAATATAGTAATTTTTGTCACATTGCAACGTTTTATGTACCTATTATTGGTACTTTTGTACTCATTCAGCATTTTTATGTACTAATTTACAAAATAATTGTCCGACAATGAAAATTTCCTGATTTGCAAAAAAAAGCCACTTCTGCTAAAAAAAACCACCTAATAAAATAAATGCCAAAAACATATTTATAAAAGTACGCATTCAAGGTTCAAATCCTATGACACAAACACTTCAGATTGATGACTGGGCACCTCAGCTTTTGCTTGAACAATACCTGCATGAATTTTTGCCAATGCGAGCAACTCATCATCCTCACTTGCAATCGGTGCACGATGAATTGCTGACATTTTTGGATCATGTTGCAACACGGTGTAGACAGGAAAATGATCCGAACCAATAGATTCGAGCAACTTCATATCGACTAAAGAAAAATCTGTGCTATGAAACACATGATCAAGCGACCAACGCAGTAGTAAATAATTCACATGAAACGTGTTCATAAACTGGCGACCTACCCGCGGGTCCAGCAAGCCACTAATCCGTTGAAACAAGCGCGTTGTCCGCGACCACGCCACGTCGTTCAAATCACCTGCGACGATGCAACTTTCGTTGAGCTTAGCCACCTGATCACCAACCACAAGTAACTCGGCATCCCGCAGGGTCGAATCCCATGCTTCGTTGGGTGTTGGCGGTTTGGGGTGTAAGCAATACATGCGCAGTAAAGCGCCTGAGCGCAGACGAACGTGGGTGTGAATCGAGGGAATTTCTGGACTAAATAAATACTTCACTTCTGGATTAACCAGCGGCAAACGACTATACAAATGAATGCCATACATATTATCCAATGGCACGCGTACAACAAACGGATAATCCACCTCAATCACTGATAACGCCTGCTCCCAGCGCGAATCCGTTTCTAACGTCACCAATACATCGGGTTGATAGTGCCGCACATGATCGATCAAGGCCTGATAATTTTGATTGGGTGTCAGCACGTTAGAGACTAGTAGCGAAATCATACTGGATGGATCTGGCGCATGTGCTTGCATAACCTGCTTACGCCAAAACAAGGTGTAGGGCAAAACCATCCATGCTTGATAGAGCAAACTTCCAGTGAGTAAAACAAATAAGACTAAGTCGCTTAAGCGATTATTTTGCAAGGTATAATGATGATAAATAACATAAATCAAGCCGAACCAGATCAATCCACCCAACATCAAAATTTGCAAACGGGGAAAATCAAAGCAGCGTACCCACCACTCGTTGCGTGATAGCAACCCCCACAATGTCGAAAAAACGACAAGACCAGAAATAAACTCAATAATAATCAATGTTTACTCCTTGCATTATCATGATCATCAATCCCACGTTTCATGGAGTGTTCGAAAAACACAATGCGCATTTGCTGATCTATTTTCATGGTTAAAAAATAGCAAGCTGAGATGACTACCAGATGAATTTTTATGACATTTGCATGACACGCTGATCAACACAAAAACGACCCATCAGGTCAAAATACCGTGATCAGCAAAGACTGAACGATGCTAGCCAATAAAACTAAGCTACACCTTTGTTTTTAGATAAAACGTGCACCTTTCCAAAAAATCTAAAATCTGAACGTAAATCAAAAAAATATGAAGAATTGATTCATTTAAATTGCAAAAAAATCATAATTTTTCACACAATCCATGCGTACTCTTTGGCGATTACTCGGGCACGATGCTACACTCCGATATACAAGCAAGTTACTGAGTGGCTGACTCGAACAATTGGAGAACGTGATGAAAGTGGGTTTGGTGGGCTGGCGTGGAATGGTGGGTTCGGTGTTAATGCAACGCATGGTCGAAGAAAACGACTTTGCGCATATTGAGCCATTTTATTTTACAACCAGTAATGCAGGTCATACCGCGCCAAACTTTGGTGGCAAGATTGCACCCGACCTCATTAACGCACACGACCTCACATCACTGCAACACATGGACGTGATCCTGACCTGTCAGGGTGGCGACTACACCAACGAAATTTTCCCGAAACTGCGTCAAAACGGCTGGAATGGCTATTGGATCGATGCGGCAAGCACATTGCGCATGGAAGATGATGCGGTGATTGTGCTTGATCCTGTCAATATGAACGTGATTCAAGATGCATTAAATAAAGGCGTCAAAAACTATATCGGTGGTAACTGCACAGTATCTTTGATGCTGCTTGCAATTGGCGGGTTATACCAAAAAGGTCTGGTCGAATGGGTCAGTGCAATGACCTATCAAGCAGCTTCTGGTGCTGGGGCGAAGAACATGCGCGAACTCATCAGCAGCATGGGCTACATCCGTGACGGCGTAAAACCATTGCTCGACAACCCTGCCAGCGCGATTCTCGACATTGATCGTCAAGTGGCTGAGTTGCAACGTGGTGCAGGTTTTCCTAAAGAAAACTTTGGTGTACCACTCGCTGGTTCGTTGATTCCTTATATCGACAAACAGCTTGAAAATGGTCAATCGAAAGAAGAGTGGAAAGGTCAGGCTGAAACCAACAAAATCTTGGGTCAAACTGGCGCGGATATCACACCAATCGATGGGCTGTGCGTCCGTATCGGTGCGATGCGCTGCCACTCACAAGCCTTGACCATTAAACTGAAAAAAGATGTGCCATTGAATGAAATCGAATCCATCATTCGTGAATCAAATCCATGGGTCAAAGTGATTGAAAACACACGCGAAGCCAGCATGCATGAACTGACTCCTGTCGCCGTCACAGGGACATTGTCAATTCCTGTAGGCCGTCTACGCAAACTCAACATGGGGCCTGAATACCTCAGTGCTTTCACTGTTGGCGATCAATTACTGTGGGGTGCGGCTGAACCATTACGTCGTATGCTCCGCCTGCTGATTGAACATCGAGGTTAATTGAACAGCAAAGACGATGACACATCTCAAACGAGTTGTGTCATCCATCATGATATACAATGATTTTGCGACATCGTACAACTTGAAATACACATCTTAAAGCGCAACAGGATTGTTGGTATGGCATCACAAAAAAACGCAGTGTCGGTACATGGCACAAGATCGAATCAGGTTACGCACATAGCGAGCACACCAACTTCTACTACGAGTGAAATAACTCAACAACATTCAAAAAGTTTTAAAAAGAATGTCTTTTTATCCGCTTTTCTACTGAGTCACCTTTTTTTTGCTGAACAGGCATTTG
>CAYJUB010000274.1:0-4037 GCA_964373145.1 uncultured Moraxellaceae bacterium | reverse complement strand
ACCGCCCGCCTTAATCAACTGCAACGAACGATCAATATGCGGCGTCGCTTCTGGATGAAAGGTAATGATGCTCGCGCCCGCTTCAAGGAAATACTCGATCATGAGATCCACAGGTTCAACCATGAGATGCACATCAATCGGCGCTGTAATGCCATAACTACGCAGGGCAGTACAAATCATCGAACCAAACGTCAGATTCGGCACATAGTGGTTATCCATCACGTCAAAATGCACCACATCCGCGCCAGCATTCAGCACGTTTTCAACATCTTGACCCAAACGGGCAAAGTCAGCGGATAAAATCGACGGGGCAATCCAATACGGTTGGGTCATAACAAGCTCTGGCAAAATGAGGGGCAAATTTGGCTAATGAACGATGCGGATAAAATTAGGCTTAGCGCAACGCCTGCATATGATAACGCACATGATCAGCAATCACACTTTGAATAAAATAATATCCATGATCATAACCCGCATGACGACGTAAATTGAGCGGTTGACCCACACGCGCACAAGCCACCTCCAAACGATCTGGATGCAATTGATCAAGGAATTGATCTTGCAATCCTTGATCGACAAGGATGTGATCAAATAGCTTTCCTTTCGCTTCAATCAACCGACTGGCATCATGTTCAGCCCAAAGGGTTTGATCATTCCCCAGATAATGGGTAAATGCTTTCACACCCCACGGACAATCCATCGGCGCAGCAATCGGTGCAATCGCCGATACCGATGCAAACAACTCAGGATGACGTAGCGCCAACGTCAACGCCCCATGTCCACCCATTGAGTGGCCCATGATGCTGACATGCTGAACATTGAAGGTATTTTTGATGAGCGGATAAAGCTCATCAATCAAATAAGACTCCATTCGATAATGCCGTGCCCACGGCGCTTCGGTCGCATCCAGATAAAATCCTGCACCCTGCCCCAAATCCCATGAATCTCCCTTCGCCACATCGTCACCACGCGGACTCGTATCAGGTGAAATCAAGATCACACCCAATTCAGCGGCGATGGCTTGTGCATGTGCTTTAATTGCAAAGGTTTCTTCGGTACAGGTTAAACCAGCCAGATAAAACAACGCTGCGCACTGCTCGCCTGCCAACGCTTGTGGTGGTAAATAAACGCCAAACTTCATGGGCAAACCAATGACAGTCGAAGCATGCTGATAAATGCGTTGCTCACCGTTAAAGCAACGGGATGAATTTAGTATTTGCATCTTTTTCTCAGAAGGAATCTAATGGGTTTAACACGAGGTCACACATGAATGGCCCAATGATAGTTGGGTACAGCAATAAAGCAAGTTTTACGTCAAATCTGAATGAACGGAATCTTTTAGAGGAAACGATGATGAACCAAATGGTCATGGATCAACCCAAAATAGCAAAAGTCGGTGAGGAAGCACCTGATTTTATGTTGAATGATACCGAAGGTCAGCCTTGGCGCCTATCTGATAAACGCGGACAGGTCGTCGCACTGCTTTTTTATCCCCAAGATGAAACCCTCGTTTGTACGAAGCAAATGTGTTCTGTACGCGACAAATGGGCGGAATATATGGAAACAGGCGCGAAGGTGATTGGTATTTCAGATGGCTCTATAGAGTCTCACAACCGTTTCGCCACACATCACAACCTCCCAATTCCTCTGCTTGCGGATATGGGTAATGGTGTCACCAAGATGTTCAGCCATCATTGGTGGATGCCCGCCAAGCTCACGCGCACCATTGTTGTGATTAATGCAGATGGAATAGTCCTTTCTCGCAAAGTGATGTTTAAGGCATTTCGTCCGAATGATGATGAAGTGATTGCTGCGATTTTGTATGCAAAAACGGATCAGTTGAGGAAGAGTTAGGTTGATTCAATGAAACCAGCTGATCATCAGCTGAACCTCACTATCTATTCGCCTTGTTGACAGGTACTGTAAACAGGTACTAAATGGAGCACTAAACTTCAGGTGATCGTCATGCAAACCATATTTTCAGAAGATGTCATCCCGCTTTCAAATCTTAAAATCAATCCAGGAAAAGTCATCAATCACGCCAAGGATACACACCGACCCGTTCTTTTAACGAGTCGAGGTCGTGGAGTCGCCGTGGTGCAAGGGCTTGAAGAATTTGAGAAAACAAACGAAGAACTCGCTTTCGTCAAAGCAATTTCCCAAGGTTTAATCGATATCAAAGAAGGCAACACCATGGATTTGGCTGAAGCCAAAAGACGACTAGGTCTAGTTTAAATGGAAGTTTTAATTGCCAATTCGGCATTCCAAGATCTTGAAAACATTACCGCATACTACCTTGAGCAAGGCGTTCCTCACATCGGAAAAGAAGTTTGTCGCCGCTATTATTGATCACATTCAATTATTAGCCGATCATCCCAGTATGGGCAGAATTGTGCCTGAATTTGATCAAAAAACTATCCGGGAAATCATCCATCCGCCATTTCGTATTGTTTACTTGAGGGAAGCAAATGCGATTAAAGTCATTAGAATTTGGCGAAGTGAAAAATTGCTATCATTACCGCGTTTTGAATTTTAATGAGTATTTTTTAATGTGTCATATGGTGGTTGGTGCAATCCACATTGCTTATTGCATTCTACAAGATGCTACATTTTACGAGCCTGCAGCCTAATTTCAATGACTTACACCAAAACCTCAACAGAGCCTAGGTTAATAAAAAAAATGAATATTATAAATACGCCCATCAAATTGCTATTTGATAACAATCTCGTTGCAACGATTAATACTTTTAGTTATGAAACTCCATGGGCTTCGGGTGAAGTCACATTCCTAAATCAAGATTTCCTTCAGAAGCTTGCCAAAGTCACTTCCATGTTGTCTTTTGACTTAGAAATGAGTGAGTTTGATTTAGCTGACGAAGTAGAAGAACAATTATGGGAAAAAAAACTAACTGAACTAGACATCAGTTGGGAAGATTTACAACTAGAAAGCGATAACCGATGGTCTATTGAACCAAAAGAAAGTACTAGGCAAAAAATCTACGCTGTTAGATTTTATGAAAATGGTTACATGGATTGGCGGTTATGAAATTAAACATGTGGTGCAATAAGCCAAATCTTATTGCACCTAATCACCCTTAACATTCAGCTAAAAGACCAACTCACCCACACCCATCACTCGGTGACGATTTGTGCTATGTGCGCTAACGCACAGAACTTTACCCAGTACGCGCCTATTCTGATTATTCGCCAATCAATTTGGTCTAACTAGGGTCGCGTGGAAAACATTTGACCCTTATCTTTACGTTCAAGGGACTCTCTATGAAACACATGATAATAATATCTGCACTGTTTGCCGCATTCAGCTTGGCGGGTTGCGAAAGAGAGCCCGCTGTAGTCTACGTACCTCCTGCCACAACCACAGCTGGGCCAGCAGGTGCGACGGGCGCAACTGGAGCCACGGGCGCAACGGGATACATCTCAACGACTGCTCAAGGACCTGCTGGAGAAACTGGCGCGACAGGAGCGACTGGTGCAACGGGCCGTACAGGCGCTCAAGGTAATGATGGCGTCCAAGGCAATGACGGTGCTCAAGGCGATCAAGGCAGAATGGGTAACACAGGTGAAACTGGTGAGAACACCACTGTGATCGTGACCCCAGCTCAGTAATCACAATCATCGAAAAGTTGGGCTACGGTTGTCGTAGCCCAACAAATTCTATCGAGTTCATTAATACACAATCACCGATCGAATCGACTCACCGCGCTTCATCAAATCGAAGCCTTCATTGATCTGATCTAAACGCAAATGATGGGTAATCAAATCATCAATATTCAACTTGCCATCCATATACCAATCGACGATTTTCGGCACATCGGTACGCCCACGCGCACCACCAAACGCCGAACCTTCCCACTTACGCCCCGTGACTAATTGGAATGGACGCGTACTGATCTCAGCACCTGCTTCCGCCACGCCGATGATAATGCTGCGCCCCCAACCTTTATGCGACGACTCCAGCGACTGACGCATGGTCGTGGTATTGCCAATACATTCAAACGAATAATCCGAACCACCAT
>CAYJUB010000273.1:0-4089 GCA_964373145.1 uncultured Moraxellaceae bacterium | reverse complement strand
GCACCACTTTCAATCGGAACTGGCGTATACAAATAATCAGTCTGCGCCCGAAGTGAATACAAGATGAGTGCCGCAGCAATCGACACACCCAGCAAAGCCAACAACACCACAATCAGCTTTCGCTTACGTTTGGGATTCATCATGATCATTGAAGCGAATCCTGTTTTAATCGTTCAGCGCGTGCCTGTTGAATTTTTATTTTTGCTAACTCTTCACGAAAAAAACGTTGTCTCGCAGCGCGCGATTGAATCACCAATACAGCCAATGCAACCAGCGTAATCAACCATGCACTCCACACATAAACACCATGAAATCCCATGTGAATAAAGTCATGCAAATTATTAAAAGCAAAACTCATGGCTTCAACCTCACAGCAACCAATTCTTTTACCCAGTTTTTTTGACGCTCTCGAACAAGAATCAACGTACAACTTCTATAAATGACCAATGCTGCAACCCAGAAATAAAAACCAAAGATCATCACCACTAGCGGTAAATACATCGAAGGCGGCATTTGCGGTGCGGCGGTTAAAGTAAAGGTTGAGCCTTGATGCAAGGTATTCCACCACACCACGGAATACTTAATAATCGGCAAATTCACTGCGCCGACAATCGATAAAATCGCTGCGGCTTTGCCCTGTTGCGCCGTTGTTTCAAATGCATGAAACAACGCAATCACACCCACATAGAGAAACGCCAAAACCAACATACTCGTCAAACGCCCATCCCACACCCAGTACGCACCCCAAGTCGGCTTACCCCAAATCGCACCCGTGACTAGCGATAAAACGCATAAAACCAAACCGACTGGCGCGGCGGCTTGAGCAACCACTGCGGCTGTTTTAACTTTCCAAACTAGACTAATGACGCCAAGTACCGCCAATCCCAAATAGATCGACAACGCTAAACTCGCAGCTGGCACATGAATAAAAATAATGCGATAGCTATCACCTTGTAAATAATCAGGCGGTGCAATTGCCAGCCCCCACACTGAACCGACTGACAATAAAGCCAATGCAATCATAGTCAGCCATTTCACCCAAGGATTAAAAATTCGATAGAAATGCTGCTTTCCCACGGTCTGTAAAAAACCATTCCACAGACGAGAGAAAATACTCTGATCTTTATGAGATTTTTCTTTTTTCTGTGAAGAATTAATTTCAGCCATTTCGCTTTAACTCAGTTAAATACACAACAGTTACATGAAACACAAAACACAGTCATTGCACGGATATTCGCAATGCACTTGCTAATACAAACGGTATAAAAATCACCGACAAAATCAACCCGGCCGCCAGCAATGCCAAAATAGGCAATACCTCACCACCACCACGCAACACATCCACAGTACCCGTTGCGAAAATCAAAACAGGGAGTTGTAACGGCAATGCAATCAGTGACATCAGTACGCCACCGCTTCTTAACGACACCGTTAATGCAGCGGCAATCGCGGCGATTAACGTCAATATCGGCGTTCCAAGCAGTAACGATAATGCTAAAACACCCGCTTCATGAGCATTTAAACCAAACAACGGTATGGATAAAACAGAAAGAAAAACAATTGCAAATCCACCTGTCAGCCAATGTACGCTCACCTTGATCAATGCCCAAAGTGCAAGCGACTGCCGAGCCACAATCACCTGCTCTAATGTTCCATCTTCTACTTCGGCACGAAACAAACCTTCGATGCCAAGCAAAACAGCCAACACTGCAGCAATCCAGATTGCCGCCACACCCATATGATTCAAAAATTGAGCATTCGCGCCGACTGCAAGCGGAAATAACAGTATAACCAACATAAAAAACACCAGCGTATACAACCAACTGCTGAGATGATTAAAACGTAAGAGTAATTCGCGGCGTAGTGAGGCTAATATAATGCGCGACATCAGTACTCTCTCACCCATTCAACATCATCATGCTGAACTGAATATTGATCCAAACTTAGAATCTCAACGGACATTTTTAAAGACTGATGACTCGTTAATATCACTCGACCACCCGCCTTCGTATGTTCGATTAAACGCTCACTGACTCGGTTCGCCATCACAGCATCCAGTGCCGTAAACGGTTCATCCAACAACCATAATCGATCGGCATCTTCCGTGAGCCACAGCCGCGCTAAACTAACACGACGCTTCTGACCTGATGACAACTGTGCAACAGTAATATCTTCGTATCCGGATAAACCAACCGCTTTTAAAGCCATATCCAATGCTGCATCAGAAACCGAATTTAAACGTTGCACAAATCTTAAATTCTCACGAACCGATAACCCAGCATTCAAGCCAATCAAATGCCCAATATAAAGTACCGACCAATCTTCAGGTGTTTGATCGCCCCACATAATTGTTGCTTTATCGACATTAGATAATGGAATAAGCCCAGCCAGCATCATCATTAATGTCGTTTTACCGATGCCATTTGAACCTTGGATATGTAAGATTTGACCACTTGCAACACTGAAATCAACTGCTGAACAAAGCACCATATCGCCACGCGCAATGGTTAAGTTTTTCGCCGTCAGCACATGCGAACGCAAACGATTTTCCATCGTGGATTGAAAGGCTCGACTGAACTTAAAAACTGTCAAAAAAAACCTCACCAAGCTCATCAAAAATCTGTGAATGTTTGGATATACGATAAAATAACGATAATTCCAGTGTGCGAAAATGACGACTAAACTACAATACAATTTTTGCAGTTATTTTCTGATACCCTGCCATCCACTTTATCTATTTTTTTAATTTTTTCACGAATGATGAAGCACTTTGATCAATCATTCTCATTTGAGTAAATTGCTGCTATGCCTATCATTGATTTTATTTTGCACATTGATCAACATCTTATTGAACTTATTCGCGATCACGGTATATGGGTCTACGCAGTTATTTTCCTCATTATCTTTTGCGAAACAGGCATCGTCTTTTTGCCATTCCTGCCCGGAGACAACCTCTTGTTTGCGGCAGGCGCATTAGCCGCAATCGGACAACTCGATCCATGGCTGATTAGTGCCGTACTTGGTTCTGCGGCAATCATTGGCGACAGTACCAATTATTGGATCGGCAGAAAGTACGGGACGCGATTATTTAGTGATAAGCGAAAATTCCCTAGCCGAAAACACCTTGCACATGCCGAAGTTTTTTTTGAAAAGCACGGTGGTAAATCTGTGATGATCGGTCGTTTCATGCCTTTTATTCGAACATTCACGCCGTTTGTGGCTGGCATGAGCAAAATGCCTTACCAACGCTTCCTCGCATATAGCGTTTCAGGTACGTTCCTTTGGGTTGGCACTTTAGTTCCAGCGGGTTATTTCTTAGGTCAGCTTCCGATCGTAAAAGACAATTTAACGTTGATCGTTTTATTGATTATCGGACTCTCACTGTTGCCAATCTTTATTCACGGGGCAAAACATTATTTTGCTAATCGTCAAAACAAGCAAAATCCAAATCAGATCGAAGACTAATGCTTCTGTTCTTATGGTTGTGAACCACCATAAAATTGACTGTGCAGGCACAAAATTAAGCCTGCAAAGTCAATGCAACGCTTTACTGCTATGCTAATCTTGGGAACTATCAAGAAAATAATTATTGATCACACAATTCAGGACGAACGACATGGTTGCTTCAATATTCCCTACTTTACGTACTCTCGTGGTTTCAATCGCACTGATCGCGCCAATCGGAGTCAGCACACTACAATCTGCGCATGCCGTAGACTTTCCAACCGCGATGAGTGAAGAGCGTATTTGGGCGGGTCTGACCACCAAGACTGTTCAAGCCGGAGATGTGAATTGGTCTTATTCTGAAGGTGGTAATCCAAACAACCCAACGATCCTGTTAATCCACGGACTCGGTGGCAGCCGCGACAACTGGAATCGCGTTGCACATCATTTAACGCCTTATTATCATGTCGTTTCACCTGATCTACCAGGTAGCGGCGATTCTAAAATTGCAGCAGACTATGATTTGCAACCAGCGACCATGACCGAGTCGTTACGCCGTTTCACTGAAACACTTAAAATTGAAAAAAATCTGATCGTCGCGCGTCAGTCAATGGGTGGCACGATCGCAGGTCTCTACGCCAGCAT
>CAYJUB010000272.1:0-4092 GCA_964373145.1 uncultured Moraxellaceae bacterium | reverse complement strand
TTATTTCAGTGAATCCAAAACGACTAGTTTTGCGTAGTGCATTTAGTAGTGTGTTCAAATGCTTTAATAGATAGTCATAATATGTTTTAAAATCATTTATTTAATTGAGATATCTACGCCAAAGTAGGATAGTGATTTATACCAAGGTTTGTTGACGTTTCACGAATTTAGGATTTTTTAGTCGTTTTACGCGCGATCAAAAGTATCAGTGCGCCATACAGCTCTTTTTAGTTTGTCGAAGCAGTGTACCGAGCAGAATTGAAAGATGTGCCCCGTAAAATGGCAGGGACATCATTCAGGCCGTTTTCAATAGCGTCGTTCAGGTTTGCCGTTGTTTTTGTTGGGCGAGCGATTAAAGGGCGGTGAGTCAGTAATATGTAACTAAATTTTTATTTAAATAAGTTCACTAATAGGCTAGCCTATAGGCAACAGTAGTCAAAAAATAAAGGAGGGGTTATGCCATCAAATGACATCGTCATAGCTCTTCGGCTACCTGACGTAAAACCTACAGAATTGAAAATAAATCAAATTGCTGAATTGTTTAAACATTTCTCATCTTTGTTGAAAAATAAAGATGCTAAGTTTGCATATATTCAAGAAGGCTCATCATATTTTGGTAACAGCGTTAATGCTCAGTATCTTGCAGAAATTAAAGAAGAAATTCTAAATTCTGCTGGTGGTGAACTTGATAAATTTTTAAGTAAACATCTCGATTGGGGTGATGCTTCTATTGGTTTTCACAGCCTCGGTGAAAGTCCACAAACGATGACAGTAATACGTGAAGTATCGTTTGTTGAGAAGCCAAATAAATTTAAACAAAATGATACCTTACGTGGTGTTCTTAAGGCACTAACCGAAGGAAAAGATGCGACAGATCATGTCGGTATTTCCTTCTTAAATGGAACGACGTTGAGTGCTAAAACGACGGAACTCGTTGCATCCTCATTAAAAGCCTACTTTAGAACAAATACGATTATTGAGTTTACGGGTATTGCGACTTATAGCTATTCCGACGATTTCGTCTTGATACTCGAAGACTTCACAATACAAAGTTTTGAACCACTTGCCACGGATTCAGTCGAAAATTGGATAAATGATTTTGTCGGATTTGGGCGCAGTGGTTGGCAAGATTTGAGTGATCCTTTACAAACCTTACAAAAAGAACGACATTCATGATCCTAGTTTTGGATAACAATATCCTCGTTGCACTTTTTGCAGATCAAACAGCGGTTCACGGATTAAATGCTTTTGCAAAAGATAATAATATTGCTCAAATTATCATTCCTACGCCAGCTTTATGCGAATTTTTAGCACACGATAGTAAGGAGAGAATTTCGTTTATTCAAAAGAATAAACGGATTGCTTCATTCTCGTCTTTTGATGAAAAAGCGGCATTTCTCACTGCTGCTTTAGCAGAGAAATATTATGCTGACCGATTAGCTATCGATAAACAAAAAGTGAAAGTGGATTTACAGATATTAGGTATCGCATTGGCAAACAAAGCTAAACTTCTTTTGACAGGTGATAATGACTTCAAGAGTTATGTTGAAAAACTAAAATTACCAATTCAAATCAAAAGAATTGCAGACTTGCAAATTTCACAAAATTTGCTCGATGAGTGATAAGCGTACGCAATAAAAAGCCCCGAAATGAATAAATATAGTCATTGAGTTTGGTGCAATGTGCGTTGGCTAATTGCGCCTTTGGTTTACTGCTAAGTGTTTTTGTGTAATGATAAATTTTATTTAAAAAATATTTTTTGGTGGGTTATGGTCAAAGAATTAAAAAAAATTGCTTATGTGCAATACAAAAAAAATGGAAGTATTTATCCAGTTAGATTACTTGATGATAATCTTAAAATTGGACAAATGGTTAATGTCTATATTGATGATGGCTTGGAGCCAAAAACTTTTAGAATTGCGAAGTTAATTAAATTCGGCATAGAGTCATGGAATGTCAAGCATTGTGCTCAAGCCATGCTTGATACAGTTCATAATTTTCCAGATTCTAAGAGTAAAATGAAAGTAGTTGAGACGTTGGTGACTCTTCGTTTTAATAATAGGCGTTTCCCTAGAGATGTTGTAGTTCAAAAACAATATCCAATAAATGGTTTTCTTTCTCAAGAAAAAATAATACTTTATTTGCTTTCAAAAAAATTTGTTAAAATTGATTGTATGAATAAAAATTATCTTTCCTCTTATAGTAAGCACAATGGGATACAGCGAGTTGTATTCTCATTTAGAAAAAGAGGCGTGGACTTTTGTGTTTTGAAAGCAGAATCTGGGTTTGATGTTGATTTTTATAATGATATAAAGTTTTCGGTAAGATATAACTATGAGTTTGAAATGGAGAAAATTCATAAAATAGTAATTTCATTGTGTGGTGTTTATGAGCGTAAAAGAATTCTAAATGAGCAGTATTTTATGCAAAACGGATATTTTAAAATTAATGAAAGATTTTTTTCGCTGTCTTTAAATAATTATAAGTTAGAACGAGAAATTAAGAAGTCCCATGTTTCATGTCCGATCCAAAGAAAAGAAGTGATTGACATATATGAAAATGCAACAGCGTATTCATGCCCAGAGGGAGATGGTTACTTGGGTGAGGGTATGTATGCTCGGGATACTTGGCGTAATGATTGGAATAGGTAGTATAAAGGATTGAGTATGCTAGTTGAATTGGGTGGTACAAACAGTTTGGAAGGGTTGTTCATAACCTTAGTACAAAATGGGTATGAATATGTGGAAACTGCATCCAAAACTTGGAAGTATTCTTTCAAATATCAAAATGAATTTGGTGTCCTTTTTGTGCTTCTTAGGAATCATGGTGTTGATGTAAAATTCTATCCTAAAGCAGATGATTCTTATTTGGATAGATGGGAGGAAAAAGATAATATTTATAGTTTTCAAGGTGGAATGACCAAACGAATGAGTTTCGTTAGCTCGACCCACTCAGTTATTAGGCGATCAATCGCAATTGCTAAATTACATCGAGAAAATAAATCAGTCGGGTATATTTTTGACGATATTGGAAAACAACTTCATTAGGTTCTAAGTGTTATCCAATATAGAACTAAATTTATATGGTGCTTTATTTGGGTTTGGCGATTTGCACTTGCTCCACTCAAGGAGTCCATCATACGAGTTAATGTTTTTTTGATGTTTGGCTGCTCTAATTTTCTTTAATGTTTTTCGAGAGGGATACAAAAAATATTGGTCTACGGCTATTCCTGTAATGATAGCCCTGTCATGTTTTGTATTATAAAACTTCGTCTTATTCTTTTTTATCGAGAATCCATGTGATCGTAAGATATCAATAATTTTAGTTTTGATCGGTTTGTGCATACAACTGTCATTAAAGCCAAAAGTTAGGTCATCTGCGTATCTGGAGTAGGAAATATCACCTAATGCGGCTAAACTTTTGATGATTAATAAGTCTATATCTATCATCGCAATATTTGAAATGATTGGACTTGTTAGTAAGCCCTGTCTTGGTGCATTATTTATAAATGTCACATTTATAATATCTTTACTTATATATTTTTTGACTAATGTAGGGGTAATAGAGTCAAAAAAACTCTCAATATCTAGAGATAAAATATAACTCTTTCCAATATGCATTGCTGCATTTGTCGCGCAATTCCTATTTAGAACAAAAGCGTGATCTTTGCAGTTGTCTATGTTTGTATATAGTATTTTTTTTAATATAGGTTCTAACTTTCTTAGTTCATTTGTCAGATCAAGGTTAGGAATGTAAATTGTTCTATATGTGTTTTTCCTTTTAGGAATTTTTATTATTTTGAAATTATGAGTTGTATGCATGATTTACGAAAAAACTCTAAAGAAAGGAGTGCAATATTGAAGCGACAGCTTACAGTCGAGGCGATAGCCTTGAAGTCACCGCGAAGCGGCCCCGAAGGGGCTCTACACTATCGGTGAAAACCGATACTCCCAACTTGGCAGAAAGTTCGTAATTGTGGACGAAACATCACACTGAACTTACTGCTATCTTACAAAGCTAAACCATGCATACGTCACCAGCATAATGTAATAAATAATTGTTGTCTAGCCTATAGCTTAGACTATTAGTAAT
>CAYJUB010000271.1:0-4099 GCA_964373145.1 uncultured Moraxellaceae bacterium | reverse complement strand
AAAGCGATGGCGAATTAGTTCCAAATCGTGCTGCATATCGTGACCGTAGCTAGAAACTGCAGTCGAGATATTCGCTTCCGCGCGTTTGAATTTCATCGCGACTTCTGCGTGCAGAATCGTCAGCGTTGGAATGCGCTTGAGGTTATAGGTCAATCCAACTTTTTCTAAGCCTAAAATCAACCACTTGGTTGGGTCAAACTGCCACCATTTCACGCCATTGCGATAGTCGTATTGGAAAATATGGTGGTAGTTGTGATAGCCCTCACCCCAAGTCAGAAATGCTAACCATGGGTTGTCACGTGCAGTGTTTTCGTCGGTATACGGTTGGGTGCCAAACATATGAGCCAATGAATTAATGAAGAAGGTTAAATGATGATTCATCACCAAGCGCACAAGTCCAGCCATGAGCAACACCCCCCAAATATCGCCAACAGCCCAACCAATCAGTGCAGGCATGACAATATTAGTCAGGATAACCAATGGAATATAATAGTTATGTTGGAACATGACCATGCGGTCGTTTAACAAATCAGGCGCGTTTTTGTAGTTGGCTTCGCCGCTCGGAAAGTTGCGTAACATCCAACCAATATGTGAGTACCAAAAACCACGTTTTGCTGAATACGGGTCATGATCGATATCATCCACATGTTGGTGATGAGTACGATGACCTGATGCCCAAAACAGAATGCTATTTTGGATGCCCAGTGTACCGCCAATCATCAGTACGAAGCGCACAATCCAAGTGGCTTGGTAGGTACGATGTGCCCAGAGGCGATGATAACCTGCTGTAATGCCTAACCCTGTCCACATCGCAAAGATCACAAACACAATCCATGCCGCCATGCTGATGTCATGCGACCACAAATACAGCGGCAGTAAAATCATCGCAGCAATTGGCGTGAGGATTAAAATCAACGCACCAGGCCAATTGATTGGCGGACGTGGCTCTTTGCTTGGCGTGACTTCAGAGGTTTGGTTCATAACCGAAAGGCTCTCAACAAAATAGTGAATGGCGTTAACTTACAGAAATATTATGAAGGTTTGATTATCCATATTCTATAGAAAAATCACCCCGAAACTATATAAAAAATTGCTCAATTGGAAATGTCTTAGATCACTTTTTTTTGAGAATCTTTTTTAGTCCGGCCTGTTTATTTTAGCATTTGAGTACAGATGTGCATTATTAATTTAAAGGTAAAGATTAATATTTTGCATACAGATGTTTCGTCGAAGCCATTTTTGAAGTGCTAAGCAATAGCATTTTTGAATGGATTTGGGATGTATCGCTCGTGGCGCAAAGGCGTGTCGAGGTGGAGGAAGTTTTTAATTTTTTATTTGAATGATGAGATTTGATTATTCTTACACGCAACTCAATGATTTTTCGATCATGTTTAGGTGCGTGCAAGAATTTTCAATAACGCTTGTGCAGCGCAGGATTAACCTGCACTTTTCACAAATTGGATACCGCGCAATGCGATTTCAAGACGTTCGCCGTGTGCATGCAAGCGTTGTTCGATCAATCGGAAGTCAACTTTCATGCGTCGCTCAGCATCATGGATTTTTTGCGACATTTCTGCTTTTTTGAGCAAGAAAGCTTGTTCTTTCAGTGATTTCCATTCATTCATCGTGGTGCTTAGCGCATCACGCTCTTGTTTAAAACGATGACGGATCAACTCCATATCGTGATGCATGTCATGACCATAACTTGAAACGGCTGTCGAGAGATTTTCTTCAGCGCGTTTGAACTTCATCGCAACTTCTGCATGCAGAATCGTCAGTGTCGGAATGCGTTTCAGGTTATAGGTCAAACCGACTTTAGAGAGACTTGAAACTAACCATTTCGTTGGATCAAATTGCCACCATTTCACGCCATTACGATAATCGTATTGGAAGATATGGTGATAGTTGTGGTAGCCCTCACCCCAAGTGACCAGTGCGAGCCAAACGTTATCGCGTGCAGTATTTTCATCGGTATACGGTTGCTTACCGAACATGTGCGCGAAAGAGTTAATGAAGAAGGTAATATGATGACCGAGCACCATACGCACCAGTCCAGCCATCAACATCACGCCCCAAACATCACCAACTGCCCAACCAATTGCAGCGGTAAAACCGATGTTGGTGACAAGGAGCAATGGAATATAGTACTTATGTTGGAACATGACCATGCGATCGTTCAGCAAATCTGGTGCATTTTTATAGTTGGCTTCGCCACTTGGGTAGTTGCGGAGCATCCAACCGATATGGGAAAACCAAAAACCGCGTTTTGATGAGTATGGGTCATGATCGACGTCATCCACATGTTTATGATGGGTGCGGTGACCTGATGCCCAAAACAGAATGCTGTTTTGAGCCGTGAGCGTGCCGCCCAACATCAAAAATAAACGGATGGTCCAATGCGCTTCGTAGGTACGATGTGCCCAAAGGCGATGATAACCCGCTGAAATGCTGATGCCTGTCCAAACGCCAAAGAGTACAAATGTGATCCATGCCGCCATGCTGATGGTGTTTGACCAAAGGTATAGCGGTAATAAAATCAGTGCTGCGATCGGTGTCAGCGTCAACACCAAAGCACCCGGCCAGTTGATTGGCGCTCGTGCGATTTTGCTTTGTAGCGTACTTTGTATCTGGTCTTGAGGAGTCTGGGTCATAACCTATTGGCTCTCGAATAATGTTAAAAAATGCGCATTCATATTAAAATCAGTCATGTACGATTATTCATAATCTATCAGTCACACAAGATTATTTTTTAGATGGCACTCAAAAAACATGGTCGAGACGACTCAAGAGTGATGATATTAATCAGACAATGCCGCATTCTACCATTAGTGCACACTTGTGCACTAATTATTTATAGATTTCCGATGAAATAATTCAACATGAGTGTTGGATGGTCGGTGATGAGTCCATCGACATGCCATTTTTCGAGCTCTTTTGCGCGTTCTGGCGAGTTCACTGTCCAAATGCTGACGGGTAAACCGACGGTTTTAATGGCTAAAACGCTGGCTTCGGTCGTCAACTTGTCTGATAAACCAATGCGAGAACAGCCCAGTGTGAGGGCTTGTTCAGCGGGTGTTTGCCCATAGGGTAGGGCATTAGATAGTGAAGAAGGTTCAAGTAGAAGTCCAGTTTTGAGTTGATGTCTGCCTTCATTTCGACTTTGTTGTAGTGCTGCCAAAATGCGTACATCAAAAGATGTGACGGTGATTGCTTCTTGATTTGACCAAGTATTCAGTTCAACGATTAATTGATCGACGATTTTAATGACCGCTTCATGATCATCAACTGCTTTGACTTCGACTTCGATGTGTTCAAAGTTAATCAGTAAATGGAGGGTTTGTTGCAAGGTGGGAATGGGTTCAGGGTGTGCCCAATCCGCCCAGCCTTGGCGATTATCGAAATGGGTCAGCTCGCGTTCACTCAGATTTGATAATAAATCGGGTTTTCCTGCGGTTCTTTGCAAAGAAGCATCATGGAGTACCGCGAGTTTGCCATCACTCAGCAGGCGAACATCAAATTCAACGGCTTTAAGCCCTAAATCAATAATATGTTGAAAGCCGCCTAATGTATTTTCAGGGGCTTCGCCACGCGCGCCACGATGTCCGATCAGTTTCATTTGATAGCTTTCATTTTGAGGGGTTCATTATTTTTTGATGCATAACGTCAAAAGCAAATCCCTCCCAACCTCCCTTTATAAAAGGGAGGAGCTTTTACATTTTTACGAAGTAAAAATACTCCCTCCTTAGAAAAAGGAGGGTTGGGGAGGATTTGCTTTTGACGTTAAAAGATGTTCAGAACTAAAAAATTGGAACTATTCCCAACCCCCACCCAGCGCCAAGAATATATTCACCTGATCCGCTGAAATCTTTCCTTCCGCTTGCGCGACGGCTTGCTCCGTCGAAATTAGTATGCGATTGGCATCCAACACGGGTAAATAGCTTTGGCGACCATATTTAAATAAGGTTTCTGCATCTTGTGCGGATTTTCTGGCTATGGGTTGTGCATTTTTCAATAATGCTAAACGCTCAAGATCACGGGCATAGATTTCAATCGCGCTTTCAGTTTCTCGCAGTGCATTCAGCACTACTCCATCAAATTT
>CAYJUB010000270.1:0-4149 GCA_964373145.1 uncultured Moraxellaceae bacterium | reverse complement strand
TTAAATGTTTTTTTCTTAAGTTCTAATTCTATCTTTGGTTCCGTTTTCAGGATTATGAAGCCGCAGTCCGACCCGTTTTACGACTTGCCCAGTTTTGTAAAATATTAATCAGGAACAATAAAAAGAACGAAACAATCATCATGAGGGCAGCAATCACCGTCGCACCGACATAGTCGTATTCTTCCAAACGCGACACGATGAGAAGTGGGGCGATTTCAGTTTTTAGGGGAATATTACCCGCGATAAAAATCACTGAACCGTATTCACCAATTGCTCGTGCAAATGCCAAAGCAAAACCCGTCAATAGCGCAGGGAATAGCACTGGCAAAATCACATACCAAATGGTCTGCCAGCGTTGCGCACCGAGTGCTGTTGCCGCTTCTTCCAGTTCCACTTCTAAATCGGCTAATACTGGCTGCACTGTACGGACAACAAAAGGCAGACCAATAAAGATCAATGCGAGCGTCACACCGACTTGGGTATACGCAACTTTGAAGCCCCAAGGCTCAATAATGTGACCAATCCAACCATTGCTCGCGTACAACGTGGTGAGTGCAATACCTGCAACTGCGGTCGGCAATGCAAATGGCAAGTCGATCAATGCATCTACCCAGCGTTTGCCAGGAAAGGAATAGCGCACCAAAGACCACGCGAGCAGCAAGCCAAAAAATACATTAATCAATGCTGCAATAAATGACGCACCAAAACTTAAATAGAATGATGCTTGTACGCGTGGTGACTGGATGATGTCCCATAAATCTGCATTACTAATGCCTGAGGCTTTGATAAAAATTGCTGACAATGGAATTAATACCACTAGCGATAAATACACTAAGGTAAAACCCAATGACAAACCAAATCCTGGTAAAACGCGTTTTGCACCCATGGCTAGCCTCGAAAATTCAAACGTAATTCACTTAATCTTTTTTAATGAAAAGTCAAAAGCAAATCCCTCCCAACCTCCCTTTCTAAAAGGGAGGAGTTTTTGAAAGCTCCCTCCTTTGAAAAAGGAGGGTTGGGGAGGATTTTGCTTTTGACTTTTCCTTTGACTCTAAAACTTCTTCAAAAACCGACCGATTTAAATTGTGTTAAAAATCGCTCTTTGCTGACTTTTTCACCGTGATCCACATCATGCTGATTTGACGCTGTGTGTACGGGTGACAGGTGAGTAAATGGTTTAGTGCGTTGCGTACCGTGTTTCAAGATATTCAGTTCTGAAATCACTTGTGGCCAAGCGCCGAAACCTGATGCCACATTGATATGTCCAGCATCACCGAGATCAATCAACTTTGCTCCCCAACGGGTCGCCCACCATTCCGCTGCTTCATAAGAAAGCCATGGATCGGTACGACTGGCGACGACTCGAATCGGTAATCCAAGCGGAGCGCGTGGTAATACGCGACTGAGCAACGCTGGACTTTCTTTTGATTCGTCGTAGGTTGATCTTGCAAAACCTGCCAAGGTGAAACGATCAGGTGACGCTGGTGCAACCAACAAAACACCCGCCACCTTGCGTGCCAAAACACGACTGGATAACGCGGACATCGTGACTAAACAACCAAAACTATGTGCCACAATCCAAACGGGATCAGTTGCAGTGAGTAGCGCGTGATCCAGTGGTTGTCGCCATGTGTGCAGAACAGGATTGTTCCATTCCACTTGCTCAATCCGCTTGGCATCTTCGAGTTGAGTTTGAAGCCAACTTTGCCAATGCGCGGGTTCACTGCCACCAACACCAGGAAGAATAAGCGTAGTCATATTCGCGTCCTTTTGATGTCAATGACAGTGAGTTCGGATTACTTAGCCGCGGCTGCGTTTGCAGTCACGATTTGGTCAAAGATACCGCCGTTCGCAAAGTGCTTTTTCGTTACGACGCCCCAGCCACCGAATTGTTGATCGATGTTGAATAGTTTTACTGGTGCAAAGTTCTTGGCGTATTTCGCTGCAATGTCTTTGTTACGTGGACGGTAGTAGTTTTGCGCCGCAATTTCTTGACCTGCTGGTGTGTACAAGTAGTTCAAGTAAGCTGTTGCCACATTACGGGTCTTGTGTTTGTCGACGTTTTTGTCTACCAAAGCGACTGTAGGTTCTGCCAACACAGAAATGCTTGGTGTAATGATTTCAAATTTATCACCTGACTCTTTCTTCGCTAAGAAAGCTTCGTTTTCCCAAGCGAGCAGCACGTCGCCTTGACCGCGTTCAGCGAAGGTTGTGGTTGAACCACGTGCGCCAGAATCGAGTACTTTGGTGTGCGCATACACTTGTTGAACGAACGCACGTGCCTTCGCATCCGTACCACCTGGTTGTTGTTTTGCCCAACCCCATGCAGCGAGATAGTTCCAGCGCGCGCCGCCCGAAGTTTTAGGATTTGGCGTGACTACTTCAACGCCTGGTTTAACAATGTCGCCCCAGTCTTTGATTTTTTTTGGATTGCCTTTACGCACCAAGAAAACGATCGTCGAGGTGTAAGGGGCAGAGTTATCACGTAGACGTGACTGCCAATCTTTTGGCAATAAGTCAGTGTTATTTGCAATCGCATCAATGTCAGCTGCCAGTGCCAAAGTCACCACGTCAGCTTCTAAGCCATCGATCACAGCACGTGCTTGTTTGCCTGAGCCGCCATGGGATTGTTTAAAATTCACTTTCTGTTTGGTTTTGTTTTCCCAATATTTGCCAAACGATGCGTTAAAGGATTCGTATAATTCACGGGTCGGATCGTATGATACGTTGAGTAAATCATTAGAAGCTGCAACCGCCGCAAAGCTTGTTGCAAACAAACTGACTGCAAGTAGTGCAGGACGGAAATTGTGACGGATTGACATGCTTTAGCCCCTTTAAATACGAAAATAAGATATCGAAACGCTTAATGTGAAGGCATAGTAAATAATCCAGTATATGAAAAGAACCATAAAAAAACGCATTACTTATATTAAAATGTGATTTAGATTGCATTGCTCGATTTCTCTGCATTAGCCGCGTTTGTAAAAATTGATGTGAAAAAGCACACGGCAAACAGAGTTGTGTTTTATAATGCGCCGCGACTGGGATGTTTAACGGATTTAATAGATAGAAATAAATATTATTTTTAGTATTATCAATACAATAAAGTGCATGTAGCCAGTATTTGAGTTTCCGCAATCAGCCATCATTCCATCAGTATTAACCTTGAGACACCATCAATGAGACGTAACCAACGCGAAAACCTCCGCGCGCAGCCTGCCTTAAAATTCACGATTGAAAAACTATCGCACGAAGGTCGTGGTGTCACCCACTACGGGTCGCAACCAGACTCTGAACCAAGTCATCCTGTTGAGAAGCTGGGCAAGAAGGTATTTGTCTCTTTTGGTTTGATGGGTGAAACCGTGCTTGCCAAAGTGCACGAAAGTCACAAGAAATACGAAGAAGCCGATGCGTCCGTGATTGAAAATCCATCACCCGATCGTGTTGATCCAATCTGTCCACATTTCACCGTGTGCGGTGGTTGTAGCTTGCAGCATTGGTCAACGGATGCTCAGATTGCGTTTAAGCAAACTGTATTAAATGATCATTTTCAGCATTTTGGTGGTTTGTCGCCAAAGACATGGTTGCCAGCGTTGCGTTCAACACGCACCGATTACCGTCGTAAAGCACGTTTAGGTGCGAAATACGTCATTAAGAAAGAAGCGATGTTGGTCGGTTTCCGTGAACGTAAAAGCAGTTATTTAGCTGAACTAAATGAATGCAAAGTGCTCGACGCACAGGTCGGTCAGCGTCTAGGCGAACTCAAAGAATTGTTAGGTGGCCTGCAAGCGCGCGAACAAATTCCACAACTTGAAATCGCCATTGGCGATGAGCATGAAGATGGTACGGTTGCGATGATCGTGCGTCATTTGACGCCACTTCATCAAACTGACACAGAAAAGTTGCTTAATTACGCGCGCAATCTGGGTTGGCAGTTATACCTGCAACCCGGTAATTACGACACCGTACATCGGATTGATAAGCCTGATGCGCCGATGCGTTTGCATTATGAATTGCCTGATTTTGATATCAAATTTGCGTTCTCGCCACTCGATTTCACGCAGGTGAATCGCGGTATTAATCGTCAAATGGTGACTTTGGCGTGCGATTTGCTAGATCTAAAAGAGGGCGAGCGTGATCTCGATCTCT
>CAYJUB010000269.1:0-4153 GCA_964373145.1 uncultured Moraxellaceae bacterium | reverse complement strand
ATCCGCTTGATCTGGATTAGACGCAGGAACAGAAAAACCCGCTGGCAATGCGGGTTTCTCGCCAGTCACATCTGGGCGATCAATATAAATTCGTAATAATGAACGTTTACCTTGTGGTAGAAATTCAAGTCCCCACAGCTCGACGCCACACACTGCAACTGCAGGTTGTATGAGATCAAAAAGAGTTTGGGTTTTTTGGGATAGCTTCATGTTTGGTCTGTACGCTGTTCTATAGTAATCGTGTAGTTACGGATCATTAAGCCGTTCGTTCTTTAAGACGTCACACGCAAAAAACAATACTTAAGAAGCATTCAAGAACGTGAACGACAAAAACAAAAAATGGGCATCAGCCCATTCTTTAACAGGTCATTTAAATATCTGGTGATAATTAAACTACTGTACGAAAAATCACAAGAACTTAAGCAATGCTGTTCGTTCTCTGCGTCTTCCAAAATAAGTGGTAGCGGGGGCTGGATTTGAACCAACGACCTTCGGGTTATGAGCCCGACGAGCTACCAGACTGCTCCACCCCGCATCAACTGGACGGCATAGTATGCCTATCCTTACCTTCTGTCAACGTTTAATTTGCTTGACTCCAATATTTATATTTTGTGTTCAGTGAAAAATAAATTATTTCAATTCAACAAATTATAAAACATGGTGCGGAAGGGGGGACTTGAACCCCCACGCCGTTAAGCACTACCACCTCAAGGTAGCGTGTCTACCAATTCCACCACCCCCGCAAGAAGGACGACAAGTCTACTTGATTCGACTAAGGATTGGAAGGGGTTTGTGCAGGTGTTGTTGGAATTGTTGTGACAGGCGATGGAATTGTAGTCGCTGGCGTCGACGTTGGTGCACTTAAACTATACAGTGATTCGGCATGCTGTTTAGCAAAAATGGCCAGTGCTAAGCTCGTGATAAAAAATATGGTCGTCAGAATTGCTGTTGATTTTGTTAAGAAATTTGCAGAACCTGATGCGCCAAACACGGTGCTTGATGCGCCGCCACCAAACGATGCACCTGCTTCAGCACCTTTACCTTGTTGAAGCAAAATCAACGTGATCATGCCCAATGCAACCAAAATATGTATTACCAGTACCAGCGTTTCCACGTTCATCTCCACGCTTAGGCGATATCAAACGCTTGGGCGATTTGCAAAAAAGAATCAGCATCAAGTGATGCGCCGCCAACCAACGCACCGTCAATATCGGGGCAGTTGGCGAGTAAGTGCGCATTATCCGGTTTTACACTGCCGCCGTAAAGTAGGCTGGTCTGATTTAACTCAGCGCTTATCTGAGTCAACATCTGACGCAATGAGGCATGCATTTGCTGCGCATCTTCAGGACTGGCGGTGCGTCCAGTCCCAATCGCCCAAACAGGTTCATAGGCAATGATCAATTTATTGATGTCTATATTTGTTAAAATATCAGCGTGAGCTTGGATTTGGCGCTTCACGATTTCAACGGCTTGGCCTGCTTCACGTTCTGCAAGTGTCTCGCCGACACACCAAATTACGCCTAAACCTGCATCCAGTGTTGCGCGTATTTTCTGTCCGATCAGTTTTTCATCTTCAAGGTGAATGGTCCGGCGCTCTGAATGACCAATAATGATCCATTCCGCCCCTGCTTCTTTGAGTAAGTCGGCTGAAATGTCACCGGTAAAAGCACCGGTGTGACGGGTGATCGCAGTATCTTGTGCAACCAGTTGAATCGGTGCGGCAGTGAGTTTCAGCATGCCTTCTAACGTGACTAAATGCAGTGCCGTCGGTGCAATCGCCAGTTTGCACAAAGTTAGCGATGTTGTTTTTAAAAGATTTTCTGATAAATTTTGTGTTAGTGTTTTTGCTGCGGACAGACTAGGATTCATCTTCCAATTGCCGATAACCCAGTGTTGGCGTTGTGCAGGAGTGGATGAGGTATGAGCGATTGACATATCAGAAAGACTTTTCATTTTAAATTAAGACAATTCTAGCGCAAAGTAGGGCAAAGTGCCGTTGAAAAAACATCAATTCAGCATGAAGAGATTTTGGAGGTGAATATGACAAATGATTTAGAGAAAATGATTCAGCCAGTTAAAGAAGGGCGCTATCGTCATTATAAAGGGCAATACTATCAAGTGTTGGCCACGGCAAGACATTCTGAAACACGAGAATGGCTCGTTGTTTATCGTTGTTTATATGATGATTTTAGTATTTGGGTGCGCCCGATGGCGATGTTTGTTGAGACGGTTTCGTTAGAGAATGGTGAATGTGTACCCAGATTTGCTTATGAGTCCGAAATGGTGAACGATTTATCATAAACAAGATGATTTAAACGATAAATAAAGATAAAAACATCAAGTGATTGCCTCAATTCTTATGAAAAGTGTAGGTCGTCTCTTGAAAATCTTCGCGAAGGTGTTTTATCTGATTGTACGCGCGGACTGAGTGCGTTATAGTCAAGGAACTCACGGAGGTGAGATATCTGATAACTAATGGAAGATAGAGTTAATGTCTGGACAACCAGTATCTTTTGGTGGATTAGCCCGCCAGATTGTCAATGAAGGCATCGTCAGTGCTGAAGCCATGCAGCGCGCGATTACTGACGCTCAGACGGAAAAAGTAACACTCATTAATTATTTGGTGACTCGAAAGCTCGCTAAAGCCGATAAAGTGGCTTGGGTCATCGCTCGCGAATTTGGCGACGCGCTGTTTGATCTGGATACACTGGATTCTGACCTGATTCCCAAAGACATTATTGATGAAAAGGTCATTCGTCAATTCTCCGCCGTACCAATCTATAAACGTGGTTCTCGACTATTTGTCGCAATGAGTGATCCGACCCGTGCGGATGCATTGGAGGCGATTCGTTTTGGTAGTCGCCTGGCTGTAGAGGCGGTCGTCGTTGAAGAAGATAAGCTCTCAAGGCTCATTGAACGCCTGTACGAAGGAATGAGCACGACTGAGTTTGGTGGTTTTGGTGAAGACTCAGATTTAGATGTCGAAACTGAAAGTACTGATGAAAAAAATGCGGATAATGGTGTCAGTGGTGCTGAAGAGGCGCCAGTCGTTAAATTTATTAATAAAATGCTGGTTGATGCGATTCGTATGGGCGCATCCGACTTGCATTTCGAGCCTTACGAAAAAATCTACCGCATTCGTTATCGTATCGACGGTGTCATGCGTGAGATTGCACGACCACCTATTCAAATGGCCAATAAGTTGTCCTCGCGTCTTAAGGTCATGTCGCAAATGGATATTTCCGAACGTCGCATGCCACAAGATGGTCGGATTAAACTCAAGGTTTCCAAAACGAAAGCCATCGATTTTCGTGTGAACTCGCTGCCGACACTTTATGGCGAAAAAATCGTTTTGCGTATTTTGGATGCTTCGAGCGCGATGCTTGGTATTGATGCGCTGGGCTATGAGCCTGCCCAAAAAGCGTTATTTATGGAAGCCTTGGAAAAACCTCAAGGCATGGTTTTGATTACAGGGCCGACAGGTTCTGGTAAAACCGTATCGTTGTATACTGGGTTGAACATTCTGAATACAGTCGATACCAATATTTCGACGGCAGAGGATCCAGTCGAAATTAACCTTGAAGGGATTAATCAGGTTCAGGTTAACGTTAAAACTGGACTCACGTTCGCAGTTGCCTTACGCGCCTTTCTTCGACAAGATCCTGATATTGTGATGGTGGGTGAGATTCGTGACCTTGAAACGGCTGAGATTGCGATTAAAGCAGCTCAGACAGGTCATATGGTGATGTCAACGCTGCACACCAATAGTGCGCCAGAAACTTTAACCCGTCTGCGCAATATGGGGGTTCCTTCCTTCAATATTGCGACATCCGTCAATCTTGTGATCGCTCAGCGTCTGACTCGTCGGCTGTGTCCTGCTTGTAAGAAAGCGGTTGATATTCCAGCGGCGAGCTTAAAAGAAATGGGTTTCACAGATGAGGATCTCGCAACAGGGTTTAAAGTGTATCAACCAGTCGGTTGTCCTGAGTGCCGAGAAGGATATAAAGGCCGTGTGGGTGTGTATGAGGTCATGAAGGTGACCCCAGATATTTCACGAATCATCATGGAAGAAGGCAATGCGATTGATATCGCGGATGCTTCTCGTCGTGCGGGATTTAATGATTTGCGTCGCTCAGGGTTAGAAAAAGTGATG
>CAYJUB010000268.1:0-4153 GCA_964373145.1 uncultured Moraxellaceae bacterium | reverse complement strand
GCCCTTAAATCATAAATAATCTGTCAAAAAATAGGCTAAATGTCTTTGAGCTCTTGGTTCATGGCGCTAAATGCGTCAAACTACGCGGTCTATTTTCAAGTCTATATTTGCACGATAAAACGCCATGACCCACGCTGATCCCGTTTCAACCCATCCGTCTTCGACTACAGCACCTGTGGTCGGCATCATTATGGGCTCCCAGTCGGATTGGGCGACGCTTGAGCACACGGCTGCCATGCTGACGCAATTGGGCGTGGCCTTTGAATGTGAAGTGGTCTCGGCCCATCGTACGCCTGATCGTTTATTTGACTATGCCGAAACTGCGCGCGATCGCGGCATTCAAGTGATTATCGCAGGTGCGGGCGGTGCGGCGCATTTGCCAGGGATGTGTGCGGCGAAGACCGACTTACCCGTCCTTGGTGTGCCGGTGCAATCTTCGATTTTAAATGGGGTTGATTCATTGCTGTCCATCGTGCAAATGCCAGCGGGTATTGCCGTGGGTACACTGGCGATTGGTAAAGCCGGTGCGATCAATGCGGGATTACTGGCGGCACAGATTATCGGCCTGAGCGATGCTAAAGTAGCCGCGGCAGTCAGCACTTTTCGTGCCCAGCAAACTGAAAAAGTGCGTGCCAACCCCATTCCTGGACAAGTCGGTTAAAGGGTTTCGCGCTTGATCGGGGTCATCGATCCTCGCAATGCGCAGTTTTCTAAAGCTGTTTTGACAGTGTCATGCAAAAAATGGGTTATTTGAGTTTATGAGTAAAGTTCAGGTCGAAAATATTGGGGTGTTTGGTGGCGGTCAGTTGGGGCGTATGCTTGCGCAAGCGGCGCTGCCTTTAAATTTAACCTGCACATTTTTTGAGGTGGGGACGGATTGCCCGTCTAAAGATTTAGGTCCTGTGTTTGATTCGACACAAGCCAATGCATTACAAGCTTTTATCGACAGTGCCGATGTCTTCACGCTGGAATTTGAGAATACTTCACTGGTCGATGCTGACGCCCTACTCGTTCAAAAAGCCCTCTACCCGCCGCGTGTGGCACTGGCCACTGCGCAAAATCGTTTGGCTGAAAAAGCCCTCTTCGATCAACTCGCAATCCCTGTTGCACCGTATCAACGTGTGGAGTCCGAGGCGGACTTACGTCTCGCTGCGGCAAAGATGGGCTTACCGCTGGTCGTTAAAACGGCCAGTGGCGGCTACGATGGAAAAGGACAATTTGTCGTACGCGAAGATGCGCAAATCAATCAGGCTTGGCAAGAACTCGGTGCGGCAAAACTGCTAATCGCTGAAGCGTTTGTCTCTTTTGAGCGAGAAGTCTCGATCATTGCGGTACGTGGGCAAGACGGTGAAGTGCGCACGTGGCCATTAACTGAAAACCATCATCACCATGGCATCTTATCGCATTCGATCGTACCCGCACCCGATAGCAGTGATTTACAACCGATAGCCCAAGACTATATCACCCGGTTATTGAATCATTTGAATTATGTGGGTGTACTGACTTTAGAGCTCTTTGTCACCCCGCAAGGTTTATTTGCCAATGAGATGGCGCCGCGCGTGCACAACTCGGGTCACTGGAGCATTGAAGGAGCGGTGTGTTCGCAGTTTGAAAACCATATGCGTGCTGTCGCAGGGCTACCGCTCGGTTCAACCGAATTGATCAGCCCATGCATGATGGTCAATATCATTGGTCAGCACCCAGAGCGTGATGCGGTGTTGAAACTGGCTGGCGCGCATTTGCATTTTTATGGCAAAACGGAACGCGTGGGTCGTAAGCTGGGTCATGTGACACTCATCCCCACTCAAGGCAATACGCTAAAGGCATTGAGCGAGGCGCTGGCAGATATTCTACCTGAGCCGTTGGCATTGAAGCGCTAGGCCTTGCGGTATAAAAAAGCCACTCAATAGAGTGGCTTTTTGATCACAACAATCTAATCAAACGCATTATGCTGCTGGTTTGATTGAAGGCAGTTTAGCAATCAGATCATTGACGAAAGTTTTCAAGCTGCTGTTGGCTTGCAGTGATTCGTAGTTTTCGATCACAGCAGTGCGTAGCAATGCATAGTCATGCTTCAGCGCTTCATAACCACCAGTTTGAACTTCTTTGATCAGTGCAGTCGCTTCAGCACTGATTTCTGAAAATGATTTTTCAGTATGAATCGTGGTTTGCAATTGAGCGATGAGGCTTTTGACTTTCTCAACGATAGTGCTTGATTCAGTTTGAACTAAGTCAGTGACTTTGTTGACCAAATCAGTTGCAGATGCCGTCACGTCATCAGCCAATTTCTCAGCTTTTTCAGTCAGACTCTCAACGAGACTTTCTGCTTTTGCGACTTCTTTTTCAACAGTTTCAGTGATCACTTCTTTTACGGTTGTTTCAGTTGTAGCTTTTGGTGCAGTAGCTTTTTTCGTAGGCGTTGGCATGATGAGCTCCGGCGTGGTGATAAAAAAAATTGTGTGTTATTCATTATAAAAGCATTATTCAAAGACAGCCTGCTGCTGATATTTTCCGCAATCGATGAATCTTAGAGAGGCATGCAAAGCGTACGCCATATCTAAAAAACGCATGACTGGTTCCATGAGCGTCAGCGTCAGTTTTTAACTTGACCGCGTGAGTATTGATGCACGACACATCAAAGCACAGTCTAGAAAAACCACAACGAAGACTTTTTGCTAACTAAAGCAAATTTTTCAGTGATCAAGACGCTTTATGAGACTAACGTCATGAAAAAAACAGAAAAAACTCATTTATTCAAAAAATAGTTACAGACAAAGTAGGGTCGGATTGAATAACATCGTCATACGCTGTGGCTTGAAAAAGGTCCGTCTGACGATACGCTTTAATTTAGTGCGTAATGATGTTATCCAATGTATAAGCCGTTAATTCAGTGCTTTGTCTGACATTAAGTCAGCTTAGCTAAGATTTACGATAAACGGTCAAGGGACTTAAACCCTGAAAGTTCCACTTGAAACCCAATTAATCTCGATAAATGGAATACTGATATGAGTCGTTTTGTCCCTGTTGCACTTGCCGTGCTGTTGACTGGCGGTGCGTTATCGCCAGTGTTGCTTGCGCATGCTGCTGACCCCGCTGCAAAGAAATCTACTGCAAAATCAACGAGTGTATCTGCCACAAGCAGTGATAATCAGAAAGTGGGTTATAGCTTTGGCTATTTGATGGGCAAAGGGAATGCTGAAGCTGTCAATGATTTAGACATCGAAAAATTCTTTGCAGGATTTCGTGATGGCTATGGCAACAAGCCCAGTGCGATCACTGAGGATGAAATGCGCAAGACGCTGATGGCTTATAAAGAAAAGCGTGATGGCGAAGCCATGAAAGAAATTCAGAAGCTGGGTGCTGAACAGGCCGCTAAAGGTGCCGCATTCCTCGCCCAAAATGGCAAAAAAACTGGCGTGAAAACCACAGCAAGTGGTTTGCAATACGAAATTATCAAAGAGGGTTCTGGCGCAGCACCGACTGCCGATGATCAAGTTCAAGTGCATTATGAAGGAAAAATGCTGGATGGTACGGTGTTTGATAGTTCTCTTGCACGTGAGCCTGTCACCTTCCCACTGTCTGGCGTGATTCCTGGTTGGACTGAAGGACTGCAATTGATGAAAGAAGGTGCTAAATATCGCTTCTTCATCCCATCAAAATTGGCTTATGGCGAAACTGGTGCAAGCACGATCCCACCAAACAGCGTGTTGACCTTTGATGTTGAGTTGATCAAAGTCATTAAAGCTGGTAGTGATAAAGCGGCTGCTGCGGCACCTGCTGAGAAAAAATAAGTCGAAATCGAGACTTGAAAACTGTTCGAGTCGATGTAAAAAAAGCCGTTAATCCTAGGATCAACGGCTTTTTTTTGCGCTAAAGGGATTGATGATCAGTGCTTTTCAGCAAAAACAGTATTGAAAAACACGCGCATGTCGTGCCACGATTTCTTATCTGCGGCGGCGTTATAGCCGACATCAATCATATTGTCTTTGCCTAGACGATCTGCTGCAGGACTTGAAAAACCATGCTTAGCATTGGGGTAACTGATGAATTGATAAGGGACATTGCCTGCTTTCATCTCTGCTTTAAAGGCATCGACTTCGGCCGGTTTGACCATGGTATCAGCGTCTCCATGCAGGACAAGAATCTTGGCTTT
>CAYJUB010000267.1:0-4164 GCA_964373145.1 uncultured Moraxellaceae bacterium | reverse complement strand
AGTCCCCTTCAACTGACGCAAAGTATAGGCAGCGAACTGTGACAATTTAGTTACACCACATTAAATTCAGTTACATCTCAGCGGAAATTTTTACAATTTACTTATTCAAGTCGCATTATTAATAAACAACATAATCTTTTTTATTAATAAAACAGCAATTTACACGCCATTAACTTACTTGAATCGTGTCAGCAAAAACTTTCTCACTGTTTTTCTAACCAATATTTGTTTTGGATATAAGCCCTAGATCACTAAAGAAGTTCCCGTTTGATTTGCAGGAACAACCGCAGCACGTTAAACTAACATCAAAACCAAAAATTAGATAAAAAGACGCACTAAATCAAAATGATGCAACAAAAACACAACCACGCCTTTATGTTTTTTATTGTGACGAAGTACAGTTATTCCGTAAAATAATAAAAATTAAGTTACTATCCCAAAAAACGCATATAGAAGCACTGGTAAAGCTAAAAACTGAAAAAGCACAGGCAAAAAAAAATGACTGTTCTATGACAGTCATTTTTTTTGAACGTGATTTCAGTGTTCTAAAGTGGAGCTTTCACAGGTGAAAAAATCACTTTTGCCAAAAGTTTAATCATCATTTTGAAACATTGCTTCCACAAATTCTTTGGCAACAAATGGACGCAAGTCATCGATTTTTTCACCCACACCAATAAAACGAATCGGCACATTACTACGGCTAGCAATATTAAACAGCATCCCACCCTTCGCAGTGCCATCCAGTTTAGTAATGGTCAATCCAGTTAATCCAACCGCATTATCAAACTCTTGAACTTGGTTGATTGCGTTCTGCCCTGTTCCAGCATCGACAACCAGCATGATTTCATGGGGTGCAGTCGCATCGATCTTTTGCATGACACGTTTTACTTTCTTCAGCTCTTCCATCAGATTGCTCTTGGTGTGCAATCGTCCAGCGGTATCCGCGATCAATACATCAATGCCGCGCGCACGCGCACTTTCGAACGCATCGAAAATCACCGACGCACTATCTGCACCATTGCCCTGCGCGACCACAGCAATATCATTGCGCTCACCCCAGACTTGCAATTGCTCAGTCGCGGCTGCACGAAAGGTATCACCGGCCGCCAGCATGACTTTCTTACCTTCGCCTTGCAGACGCTTGGCGAGTTTACCAATCGTGGTGGTTTTGCCTACGCCATTTACACCGACCATCAAGATGACATAAGGACGTTTGTTTGGATCAATATGCAACGCCTTCACGCGTGGTGCGAGCAAGGTGACAAGCTCTTCTTGCAAAGCTTGATATAAAGCATTGGAATAAATCAGTTCACGACGTTCAGTCCGCTCAGTCAGATTTTTGACAATCGTGCGCGTTGCTTCTACTCCAATATCCGCCACCAGAAGCTGCGTTTCGATTTCCTCAAGCAGCTCATCATCAATTTCTTTGCCACCGATTAGCAAATTCACCACGCTATCAGTAAAGCCACGACGTGTTTTGGTTAACCCTAATTTCATCCGACCAAAGAAACCACCCGCATCGTCGTCAGCCGCTTCGAGTTTCTCTTCAACAATCGGAGTGATCGGTACTTGTGGTGGTGCGACTTTTGGAATCTCCACAACGACTTGAGGTTGGATGGCTGGTGCTTCCACGACTGGAGGTGTCACAACAGGCGGCAAAACTGGAGGTTTCTTACCGAGAATGTCAGCTGCCGTTGGAGCAGTCGTCGGTTTATCAGGGAACACAAGCGGGGCATTCAGACCAGAATACTGCGACATCGGATTAGAGTTTTGGTTTGACATGCTGCGTTGGCTCGCTTTTTTGGGTTCTGCAAATAATTAATTTCTGCAAAAAGGATATATCAGGGAATAGCCAGATTCTATCATGACCATCGATTCAAATTGGTGCGAAGTCAAAGAAAGAAAATGATTGATATTGAATGGGGCTATTGTTACCACTTTACAACACCCGCCGCCACTTAATCACTCATTCAGGTCTGGTAACTTTATCTGTCTTCGCTATGCTATAACTCTTCTTTTATTCTAATGAATCATTGCTATGCAACGGACTACACTGCACCCATTTTTTACTTTACGCCTTTTACCACTGCTGATTGCTACAGCATTCACCATGGTCATCAGCACCGCTTATGCGACCTCACCTTCGGCAACTGCAAACGACACGCCCAAAAATCAAACTCCGCCGCCAACCAGCAATGCCAAAACCTACGAAGAGGTTTTGCCAAATGGCTTAAAGGTCATTATTCGCGAAGACCATCGCACGCCTGTCGTGATGACGCAGCTTTGGTATAAAGTCGGTTCGAGTGATGAAACTGCCGATGAAACGGGGTTATCTCATGCGCTTGAACACATGATGTTTAAAGGCACAACCAAAATCCCTAATGATGAATACACCCGAATCAATACCCGCTTCGGCGGTGAAACCAATGCGTTCACCACAGCCAATTACACGGGTTATTACCAACTCTACCCCGCTAATCGCGTAGGGCTCGCGCTCGAAATGGAAGCAGATCGCATGACAAATCTGCAACTCAAAGAATCTGATTTCACGCCAGAAATGCAAGTCATCATGGAAGAGCGCCGCATGCGTACCGATGACAACCCACAAGCCTTAGCGTTTGAGCGTTTCAAATCCATGGCATATCCGACCAGTCCGCTTCGCTACCCAGTGATTGGTTATATGAAAAACCTCAAGAAACTTAAATTGGATGCGCTGAAACGTTGGTATCAAACATGGTACACGCCAAACAATGCCGTCTTAGTCATCGTCGGCGATGTACAACCCACTGAAGTGATGGCGCAAGTGAAGCAATATTTTGGATCCATTCCAAAACGCCCTGTGCCTGAACGCCCTGATGTAGATGAGTTTTTGCACACGGGTGAGCGAAACATGACTGTCCATGCAGCAGTTCAAGTACCGACCGTATTCTTAGCATGGAACGTCCCGTCCCTCACCACAGCAACCAATCCTGATGATGCGTATGCGCTCAGCCTTGCAACTGAAGTGCTGGACGGCGGGCTTTCAGCGCGATTGGAAAAACGCCTGATTCGTGAACAGCGTTTACTCGCAGGCGTGAGTACCAATTACGATTTATTTGCGCGTGGCGGGAGTTTATTTTCAATCAGTGCAGTGCCAGAACAAGGCCATACCCTTGAGGAAGCGCGCTCGGCCGTTTTGAAGGAAATTGAAAAGCTAAAAACCGAAACCATTACCAATGAAGAACTGGCGCGGGTCAAAATCAATCAACGTGCACAAATGATCTTTAATCAAGACAGTATTTCAGGGCAAGCCCAACTGATTGGCGCGCTCGAGGTCTCGAATCTCAGCTATAAACTTGCCGATGAGCTGCCAGAAAAGCTCAATGCCCTTTCGGTGCAAACAGTGCAAGATGCCGCAAAACGCTACTTAACCCCAGATAGCCTATCGACGCTCTATTTACGTCCGCTAGAAAAAGCAGCAGACAATACCAAAACTGAAGCCAATTCAAAGGCTAAATCAGAAACAAAGCCACAAACCAAGCCACAATCGCAAAAGAAAAACGATCAAAAAAATGATCAAAAACATAGTCCGCAAGTGGGAGCAAAGTCATGAAATTAACCCTAAATACCTTAACGCTCTCACTACTCACAATTAGCATAGGAACAGCGGCGATCGTCCATGCAGAGTCGCATTCCAGCAAAACGCCATCGACCACAGAAATTACGGCGTTAAAACAACTCGACAGTTTAAAAAAGACTGAAAACGTGAGTCAGCTTAAAACACCGACCGTACAAGAGTTTAAGACACAAAGTGGCACACGCGTTTTGTTTGTCGAAGCACCTGAACTGCCCATCGTCGATATCCAACTGGTTTTTGATGCAGGGTCAGCACGTGACAGTGAATTAAAAGCAGGTCAATTTGGGCTCGCCTCAATCACGGCTCAATTACTCGACGAAGGCACATCCACCCAAACGACTGACCAAATCTCTGCGAACTTTGAACGTCTGGGCGCACAGTTTGGCACCGCGGCGTCTCGCGATATGTTTGCAGTCAATTTACGGAGTTTATCGGATAGCGACCTTTTGAATCCGGCTGTCGATCAACTCCTGTCTATTCTGAAAGATGCACAAGTTCCTCAGACGAGCTTTGACCGCATCATGCAACAAAACCGCATTGTACTAGCC
>CAYJUB010000266.1:3414-4169 GCA_964373145.1 uncultured Moraxellaceae bacterium | reverse complement strand
AAAAGCACTGCAAAATACCTTTCAACTGTTAACGCGAACATAGCCGTGCAAAGGGAGGAGCTTTGTTATTTTGGCATAGCCAAAATAGTTCCCGCCTTAGAAAAAGGAGGGCTAGGGAGGATTTGCTTTTGATCTTGATATTATGCAACCTGCTACAGACTACCAAAGTTGTGCAGGTACTTATGCCCTGCTAAGCATCTGTTTCAACAGCAAATCAACACATTGAACACAAAAATTAAGGGACTTCACTCATGCAAACTTTTCTCATTGTCCCAACGGGTGTTGGAGTCGGATTGACATCCGCATGTCTCGGCATGATTCGTGCGCTCGATATGGCGGGCATTCGTGCGGGATTTATGAAACCGTTTATGCAAGCGGAACTCAATGCGGACAGTGACGGTACTGATCGTTCTAGCCTTCTCGTGAGCAAGACCTTAAACCGCCCGATTGTTCCTGCAATCCAGCAATCCATCGTCGAACGCATGCTCGGCGATGATCAAATGGATGAACTGCTCGAACAACTGATGAGCATGAAGGATGAGAGCCGTCAGGGCTGCGATATCCTCATTGTTGAGGGTCTTGTACCGACCAGTGAAAGCAGCTATGCCCCCCAGTTGAATGCCGCACTGGCGCAAGCACTGGATGCCAGTGTCATCATCGTCACCACTGCGGATGTGGATCATTTACAAGGACTTGCTGATCGTTTGGATTTGGTGGCGCAAGCCTTTGGCGGCGCAAGTTCAGAGCGCGTGTTA
>CAYJUB010000266.1:0-3404 GCA_964373145.1 uncultured Moraxellaceae bacterium | reverse complement strand
AGCTCAGATTACCCAAGCGATCAAACCCCTCGCACGAAATGTCAGTTCGGATAACTTCCACCTGATTGGTGTTGTCCCGTTTAATGAAACGCTCAGTTCGCCAAGAACCTTTGACGTGGCTAAAGTACTCAATGCTAAGGTGATTAATGAAGGCGACGCATCGCAGCGCCGCGTCAAACGCGTTTCACTCTGCGCAAGAACAGTGAAAAATATTCTAGGCTCACTGACACCAGATACGTTGATCGTCACCCCAGGCGACCGAGAGGATATTTTAGTCGCTGCAAGTTTAGCAACGATGAATGGCGTACCGCTCGCTGGCATTGTATTAACTGGCGATTATTTACCTGAAGAGCCTGTATTCCAACTGTGCAATAACGCCTTTAAGTCTGGATTGCCAGTGCTTTCGGTCCATACGGATTCATTTGAAACCGTGCAACGGCTCAGTCAGATGAGCAATGAAATACCCGTCGACGACCATGAGCGCGCGGAACAAGTGATGGCAACTGTAGCGCGTCATATTGATATTGATTGGTTGAAACAACTCTTTGCGTTGCAACGTTCCGAACACCTTTCACCATCAGCGTTCCGCTATGAGCTCGTCAAAAAAGCGCAAGCAGTCACCAAGCGAATTGTTTTGCCAGAAGGTGCAGAACCACGCACTGTAGAAGCCGCAGTGATTTGCCAAAACCGAGGCATTGCGCAATGTATCTTGCTGGCAAAACGCGATGATGTCGAAGCCGTTGCCCAAGCGCGAGGCATTGTATTACCCGCAGGCTTGGAAATTATCGAACCCGATAGCATTCGTGCGCGTTACATTGCGCCGATGGTTGACCGTCGTAAAGGCAAACTCACGTCCCAACTTGCTGAAGCACAGCTGCAAGATACCGTTGTTTTAGGCACGATGATGCTGGCCTTAGATGAAGTGGATGGTTTGGTTTCTGGTGCGATTCACACCACGGCGAATACCGTACGCCCTGCATTCCAACTAATTAAAACCTCGCCGAATTTCAGTTTGGTCTCGTCAATTTTCTTTATGCTGCTGCCTGAACAGGTTGTGGTTTACGGCGACTGTGCGATCAACCCAGATCCTTCCGCAATCGAGCTTGCTGAAATTGCCATTCAAAGCGCCGACTCTGCGGCCGCGTTTGGTATCGAACCGCGCGTGGCGATGATTAGTTATTCCACAGGTGAATCCGGCACTGGATCGGATGTCGATAAAGTGCGCGAAGCCACGCGCATTGCCCAAGAGCGTCGTCCTGACCTGATGATTGATGGCCCATTACAATACGATGCAGCAGCAATTGAAAGTGTCGGCTTGCAAAAAGCACCGAACTCTAAAGTCGCAGGTCGCGCGACAGTGTTTGTATTCCCTGATTTGAATACTGGCAATACCACATATAAAGCCGTACAACGCAGCGCAAATGTCGTCAGCGTCGGCCCAATGCTGCAAGGTTTAAATAAACCCGTGAATGATTTATCTCGCGGTGCCTTGGTTGAAGATATTGTTTATACCATTGCGTTGACGGCGATTCAGGCTGGGGATTGAGAATATAAAAAAGACTCTTTGGAGAGCATCAATGAATAACAAATATGATGATCACACTAATACCGGACTTTTTGCTCTTGCAATTAAACGGATCGGGAAACGCGGATATTGGGATGTCATATATGAATTTCATCGCCGTGGTGGTAGAGAGATTTTTCAACAAGCTACTATTTGGTGTCGCAGTGCAATACGTCAAGAAAGACAGTTAGGGGCTGATATTCTGGGTCAATTAGGTTGGCAAAAAGATCAATTCCGTAAACAATCAATTAAACTTTTAATTGGTTTATTGGATGATAAGGATACGGACGTTATTGCTTCAGCCGCCTACGCCTTGGGGCATCGTCGTGCCACTGAAGCCGTTCCAAAGCTGGTTAGCTTAGGTCACCATAGTAAAGCCAAAGTCCGAGAAGGTGCTGTTTCAGGTCTTTTAACTCAAACACATGAAGCCGCTATTTACGCTCTAGTCGAACTTTCAGCAGACCGCAGCAAAGAAGTTCGTAATTGGGCAACTTTTGGATTAGGAACACAAATCGACATTGATAATGACGTAATAAGAGATGCACTTATTGAACGTCTTTCTGATCCTTATTTAGATGTTCGTATAGAAGCGTTAATCGGTCTCTCGAACCGAAAACATCCGCAAGCTGCTGAATGGGTATTAGCGGCTCTACAGACAAAAGATATTGTTGCTGGCTACTTTGAAGCAGCTGAGACACTTTCTGATACGAGCCTATTACCTGAGTTACTTAGAATCAAAGCTCAATGTATTGCTGAATCTTGCCAGTCTGACACATATTTTTTCCACTGTTTAGAAGATGCAATCGCTGCATGCTCAGCGAATTAGATCGCTCATTACGCGCTTGATTGTCGTATTTTTAATTCACAGCTGATGCATTCGAATTAGATCGCAAAGCCGCATTTCGACGTGCCACTTCAATACGCTCAGCTCTGAATCGTTTCACTTGCTCGGCTTGCTGTTGCTTGAATTGGTGGTGGCGCTCAGTGGCTTTTGAATAAGTAACCATCTTACTCCGACCAACGCATGGACTGTCCGTGTAGATCAACTTTCCTTGCGCATCTTTGCATTTATAGACAACGTCCGCCGCGAAAACATCTGGTAATCCGACGCAGACAAAAGCAACGCCAACAGCAATAAACGACGTTCTAAAAAACGTTCTCATGATGTTTCTTCCTCGTTATTATTTTTGAATAGACCAGTCTTCTACCGCCCAATGATGATCGAGCGCATGTGCATGCAACCGCTTATCAGGTGTCACCACAATCGCATGATCGGCAAAATTGAGTAATGGTAAATCGTTAAACGAATCCGAATATCCCCATGACTCCAATGATTCTTCTGGCTTTTTATGTGTCGCAAGCCATGCCTCTAAATGATGTAACTTCCCCGCTTGAAAACACGGTTCGCCATCCAGCTTACCCGTGTACTCACCATTCATCATTTCAGGATTACTCGCAATCAAATGCTTCACGCCAAAAGCATGTGCAATCGGCGCAGTCACAAAACGATTGGTCGCAGTAATAATGACAACTTCATGCCCAGCTTGACGATGCTTCTCAATCGCAGCGATCCCTTGCGGACGCATTGCGGGGCGAATTACTGTGTCCATATATATATCATGCAAGGCTTTCAGTTCATCTTGTTTTTTATTGACGAGGAACTGAAACACAAACTCGTTATACGCCACGGCATCCAGCGTACCCGACTGATAATCAGCAAAGAACTGATCATTTTGCGCACGATGGGCTTTTTCATCCACCAAACCTTGCGCGATCAGAAACTCGCCCCATTCATGATCCGAATCTAAATCAAGTAACGTATTATCCAGATAGATCGGAA
>CAYJUB010000265.1:0-4189 GCA_964373145.1 uncultured Moraxellaceae bacterium | reverse complement strand
ATCGCGAAGGTCAAATAGCCCTTACCTGCGCCGAAATCAACCACATGCACTGGATGTGATTTTGGTAGTTTTAACGACTCAAATGCATGTTGGAACACCTCAATAAACTTATTGATTTGTTTCCATTTACGAGACATTGCAGGAATCAATTGATGATTGGCATCAGTCACGCCCAAACCTTTGAGAAAGGGGCGATTGATATCAATATAACGAAATTTTTCACGGTCATGTGAAGTCGTCGCCACGGCTGTTTCGGCGGTCTTTTGCACATGAATGCTGGGTTGATTTTTCTTATTAAAGGTCAATTGCACTTCTTCCGATGCCAACCGTAAATGTGCGCTCTTAAAACTCTCAGTATGGCTTTGATCTAAAAAGTTTTTGATCTTCAATTGACCTTCATCAATCGAAAAATTCTTCGTCACATCTTTGGTTTGGTAATGATAGACAAATGACAAATGTGGCTGACCTTTCACGTCTAGTACGCGAACTGAAACCTTATTCAACGCCTCTTCCACACCACGATATTTGCCTAGGCTCAGTTTGATAAAACCTGATTCAGAATGACCATTCTGGACGAGACTTTTCGACAACGTCGCAAGAAATTGCATCGTCGGATTTTGAGTTTGATCTAAAGATTGGTCAGCAGAAGGCATGTATTATCAGCAAATGATGGTTTTAATCAGCAATTATAGCAATTAAGCAGAGGCGAAATGATGAATTAAAAACGAGACCTATACGATTGGCTTAGAACATTGATGTATAAATAACAAGCACTCCAAAGAAGTCCAAACAAGGATGACATTCATGAAGCTAATCTCTTGTATTTTTGCAACAGCCTGCCTCGGCCTCACCACATTCGCCTTTGCAGATAAAACCGTTCCGCTATACACCACGGTAGATCAGGGCATCGGAACGGCTGTCGGCGAAGTGGTGATTAGCGAAACCAAATATGGTCTATTGTTCACGCCTAGCCTGCATCACCTCACAGCAGGCATACACGGCATGCACGTTCATCAAAATCCGTCGTGCGTTGATAAAGGTATGGCGGCTGGCGGTCATTTTGATCCGAATAAAACAGGGAAACACAGCGGTGCTTATGATGATTCTGGGCATTTAGGTGACTTACCTGCGTTGACGGTCAATGCTGATGGCACAGCAACATTACCGGTTCTCGCTCCGCGCATTAAACAGATTGCAGAAATCACAGGACATGCATTCATGATTCATGCGGGCGGTGACAACTATGCCGATCAACCTGAAAAGTTGGGTGGTGGTGGCGCACGCATGATTTGCGGTGTGATCAAATAATTGATTGCAATTTTTTAAGCAAAGAAAAGGCGGATAGAAAATCCGCCTCTGTCTAAAATATCCCATCTCACTCAGCCACAATCACCCGTGCAATCGCTTTTTTACCCGCTTGAATCACAACGTTCGCACCGCCAGCTAAACTAAATGACGCATCAACCACAACGCCATCCACTTTGACTGAACCCCGCGCCAAAGCATCTTTGGCTTGCGCCGCATTTTTGGTCAGATTCGCACGACTCAGCACACTGGTAATAAACAAAGCGTCTTGCCCTTCCAGTGTGAGCGTCACTTCAGGAATGTCATCAGGAATTTCACCATCGACAATGCGATTGCCTGCGCTTTTATGCGCGTTGGCTGCCGCATCCGCATCATGGAAACGCTCGATCAACTCAAGCGCAATACGCTTCTTCAACTCTTGCGGATTCAAACCATTGGCCATTTCAGCGAGGAAGCCATTGACCTCGTCCATTGGGCGGAAGCTCAAGAGTTCAAAATAACGCGGAATCAAGCTGTCAGGCATCGATAAGATTTTCTGATACATGCTGCCTGCAGCATCATGCACACCGATGTAATTTTGCAACGATTTAGACATCTTCTGCACACCGTCCAACCCTTCAAGAATTGGCAAGGTAATGCAAATTTGCGAACTCTGTCCGTAACGCGCCTGCAAGGTACGACCCATGAGCAAGTTAAACGTCTGATCTGTGCCGCCTAACTCCACATCGGCTTGAAGTTCAACTGAATCGTAACCTTGCACCAGTGGATATAAGAACTCATGAATCGCAATCGACTGCTGCGCTTTAAAACGCTTGCTGAAATCATCACGTTCCATCATCCGCGTGACCGTGTATTGCGATGCCAACGCAATCATGTCAGCCGCACTTTTCTTCTCAAACCATGTTGAATTGAACACGATCTTGGTTTTAGCGGGATCAAGAATTTTGAACACTTGTTCCTGATAACTTTTTGCATTTTCAAGTACTTGCTCACGCGTCAGCGGTGGGCGTGTCGCGCTCTTACCCGTTGGATCACCGATCATCGCAGTGAAGTCACCGATCAGGAAGTACACCTCATGGCCCAACTCTTGGAACATGCGCAGCTTATTAATCAACACGGTATGACCCAAATGCAAATCAGGTGCGGTCGGATCAAAGCCTGCTTTGACACGCAATGGACGATTTTCTTGTAATTTTTTGAGCAATTCGTCGCGTTGGATAATGTCGCTGGTGCCGCGCTCAATCAGCGCGAGTTGTTGTTCCGCAGGAAGAAAAGTCGTCATAGCTTGAATCAATAAATGCAGTAATATTGCGCGATATTTTAGCCTTTTTTAACATTGATGAGTTAGTGATAAATGAAGGTTTGAGTTACTCTATCCATCATCAGGATTCACCCTACCACTTAACAAACAATTAATCGTCTTATATGGAACAACGAATGAAGCAGGACATTTTTATTGGCGTCATGTCAGGAACTAGTCTGGATGGCGTAGACCTCGTTGCTGTCTCGTTTGAACCGCTCGCATTACATGCGACGCTCACCGTTCCTTTTCCTCAAGCCTTACGTGACGATCTGATTGACCTGACACTACCCGCAGACAATGAAATCGAACGCATGGGTGTTGCTGATGTCGCACTCGCACGTTTAATTGGTGAGTCTGTAAACCAATTAATTGCTGAAAATCAGATTGATAAAGACGAGATTGTTGCGATTGGCAGTCACGGACAAACCATTCGCCACCGCCCAGAATCAGGTTTCAGTCTACAAATCGGCGATCCAAACCTGATCGCAGAACTCACAGGTTTGCCCGTTATTGCTGATTTTAGACGTCGTGATATGGCCGCAGGCGGCCAAGGCGCACCGCTGGTACCGGCATTTCATCAAGCCATTTTTCAAGATCGAAGTGTCAATCGAATCATTCTCAATTTAGGCGGTATGGCCAATATCAGCGTGTTGCCTGCCGGACAACCTGAAAAAGTCTTTGGCTTCGACACAGGTCCCGCGAATATCTTAATGGATGCATGGTGCTTTCAAGAGACGGGACAAACTTTCGACCAAGACGGCGCTTGGGCTGCAACGGGTGAAGTGAATGATCCGTTATTAAACCAACTACTTTCACACGACTACTTCGCACGTCCTTTTCCAAAAAGCACGGGGCGCGAAGATTTCAATCTTGCTTGGTTACAGCAGCAAATTATTGATTTAAAACAAATCGAGAATGGCTTAGACACGATCTCACCACACGATATTCAAGCGACACTCCTACACTTCACCGCACAAACAGTCATTGATGCCATTAACCAAACCAAGGTCGAAACAGGCGAACTGTGGCTGTGTGGCGGCGGTGCATATAATCTTGCCTTATGGCAAGCCATTGCAAACGGCCTACCAGACTGGTCACTGAAGAGTACCGCCAAGATTGGACTTGCGCCAACATGGGTCGAAGCCACAGCATTCGCATGGCTCGCACGTCAACGCATACATGGACTATCGGGAAATTTACCAGCGGTCACGGGTGCACAAGGCTTGCGTGTTTTAGGCACACTGACACACCGCTAATTGCGGTGTGTTGTTATTCATTTGAATAAGTAGGGAAAATTACAGAGAGAACGACGAACCGCAACCACAGGTTGTGGTTGCATTTGGATTGTTCACGATAAAACGAGAACCTTCCAACCCTTCAAGATAATCGACTTCTGAGCCGACCAAATATTGATAGCTCAGTGAATCGACCACCATCGCCACATCGCCGTTTTCAATACGGGCATCATCATCATTGGCCGCTTCTGCAAAGGTAAATCCGTAAGAAAAACCAGAACAGCCACCGCCCGTGACATATACCCTAAGTAATAGGTCATCACTTCCTTCGCCATCACGTAATTGA
>CAYJUB010000264.1:3524-4195 GCA_964373145.1 uncultured Moraxellaceae bacterium | reverse complement strand
CCAAAGATTGATGATTTGAAAAGGTGCGTCAGCTTGATGATTTTGTTTATTTGAAATGCTATTAGACATTATGATCTCCGTAAATTATGGAGTCATTATCGAGTGGATGTGCGACATGATGTGTCGTAAAGGAGGGCAGTAAAAACAGCTTGACCCCTTCATGAGCATGGAACGTTTTAACCAATGATCACACGTTGCCCAGCTTGCGGCGCTATGTCTTAATCCCTTACATGGCAGGGAAAGTTTATAACTTGTCAGATCACCTGAACACCTACCGTTCTTTGTCTTAATCCCTTTATTAGCAGGGAACGTTTATAACACAAGCGTTTCATCTTGGCGGTAAGATTAAAAAAAGTCTTAATCCCTTTATTAGCAGGGAACTTTTATAACTGATCCGCGAAGAAAAACTTCAGGCAAAGATGGTGTCTTAATCCCTTAATGGCAGGGAACGTTTATAACGTACTTTTTAAGTTCGAGGGCGTGGGCCGAGATGCCTTGATCCCTTGATTAGCAGGGAGGGTTTATAACTGGAAAACAAAGGGATGTATTGCAAAATTGGAGCATCTTAATCCCTTATTAGTAGGGAACATCATAATTGCAACTGTTGCTGTGATCTCAATTATTACTACGTCCTAATCACTTTATCTGTAAGAAAAATTTATAACTCATTC
>CAYJUB010000264.1:0-3514 GCA_964373145.1 uncultured Moraxellaceae bacterium | reverse complement strand
TATATAAACGCTATTTTTCGGTCACAATTTTAATCCCTTATACGGCAGGGAACATTTATAACGAATTAAAGCCATTGGCAACGGACAAGTTCCACAGTCTTAATCTCTTATGTGGCAGGGATCATTTATAACTAAGCATGGACTCAAGTACGATGACTTAGCAGTCTTAATCCCCTATAAGGTAGGGAACATTTATAAAGCAGGCAGAGGCAGCACGTCAGACGGCAGCACAGTCTTAATCCCTTATATGGCAGGGAACGTTTATAACCTGGGACGCTAACCCTTGGGTTTGGGTGATTGAGTCTTCATCCCTTTATTAGCAGGGAACGTTTATAACATATGCCATTAGTGATCTTCGTGTGCACTACATTGTCTTAATCCCTTTATTAGCAGGGAACGTTTATAACCTTCACAATCCCACAAAAGGCATTCTTCAAACTATGTCTTAATCCCTTTATTAGCAGGGAACGTTTATAACTACTGAGTGGAGCAATAAGTCTAAGGAAGTATGTCTTAATCCCTTTATTAGCAGGGAACGTTTATAACCTTCTGTATTAGTTACTGCAATCCAATTAGTAGGTCTTAATCCCTTTATTAGCAGGGAACGTTTATAACCGTTTAAACTCGATTAAGAAACCTGGAAGCTTTAGTCTTAATCCCTTTATTAGCAGGGAACGTTTATAACTACTAATAGGTTATGGAATACTGCCTCTCCCTTGGTCTTAATCCCTTTATTAGCAGGGAACGTTTATAACTTACTACATCGTTGTACTAATGTACCACAAGAACGTCTTAATCCCTTTATTAGCAGGGAACGTTTATAACAGTAACATCAACGGATCTCCTACACTAACTGTGTCTTAATCCCTTTATTAGCAGGGAACGTTTATAACGTAATCTACTTTAGATTTTCCTATGATAATATTAGTCTTAATCCCTTTATTAGCAGGGAACGTTTATAACATCCGGGCTTGACTGAGGTCAGTCAAATTGCGTCGTCTTAATCCCTTTATTAGCAGGGAACGTTTATAACTAAAGCGTTCAGAAGCTAAAGACACTGATGGTGAGTCTTAATCCCTTTATTAGCAGGGAACGTTTATAACTAACAGAGGCGCAGTTGACTATCGTATTCCGTAACCGTCTTAATCCCTTTATTAGCAGGGAACGTTTATAACATAAAAAGCTGGTCGCGATCCTTGACAAACTTCTGTCTTAATCCCTTTATTAGCAGGGAACGTTTATAACGGATTAAATCAGATGAACACGCAATTGAATTGCGGTCTTAATCCCTTTATTAGCAGGGAACGTTTATAACTCGCATGTAACCACTAGTGAGTTAATCAAATGATGTCTTAATCCCTTTATTAGCAGGGAACGTTTATAACTATATAATTGTATTAGGAGATCTATCATGGATCAGTCTTAATCCCTTTATTAGCAGGGAACGTTTATAACCGCTGAACGTTTTTTCATTTTCATAATCAACATCTTGCAGCCACCCTTAAAGATTTTCGGGCTTCGCGAAAAGTTGGGTGAAAAACAACCGATTACGGGTGTCTTTTATTAAGATGTTAAACAATTGCAGATAGAGTGCAAACTCCACTGTTTTATCACTTCTTGATTCTAGCCCAGCCAAAAACCCTTCACAAGGTTATAATGCGTTTTTGGGGAAATATTTCTGATTTTTCATGTAGAAAGCGACTTAATCAAAGCCACCCAATATCACAAAACATCAGGGTTAGATTATAGATCAGAGGGTCTGATGATGGATCCTTATCGTAATCCCCAGCGTATTATCCTGCCTGTGAGAGGATACGATCTGCCGACCAACCAATTGCCTCAGTGATCGCAAATGCGGTGGTTGCATTAACTGCATTGCCATAGAGCGGAATCCAGCCAACAAAGATCTGAGACACCGTGCGTCCGAGCACTCCTGCTGAAGCCGAAGACAGAGTAGACAAAGCGATTGCCTGATTCATCTGCTGCCCATGCACTTGACCGATAGCCATGATCATCGCCATCTGAATAGGCGCGATCACTGCATTATCTGAGCCCGGTATCTGCGCCAAACCTGCCCCAACAGCAGCGGATGACATGGCTGCCGCATGGATAATCGGATGAATCTTGCTAGAAACACTCATGTCTTAACTCCACTGACTATCATTAAAAATAAATTTACTGGCATAATTTTTAGGCTGACTCTAATCCGCTCACGCTGACGGATCAATGCCTTCTAAAAATCACTCATATTGCGTAGGACTTGCAGACGATCACAGTCTTCCCTTACGCAGCATTAATCTAAAAGCAGTGCTTGTGAACGCTGTGTCGGCATGCACCAAAAGATCAACAATATGAATTAATGATCAGTACTTCGGTTAATATCTATCGCGGTATCCACCATTGACCATGAACAATTCCTTTAAACAACATGAAGGTAAGAACGCCAAAGAAGATAATTGCGCCAATCATTTCTTTGTTATTCATAATAAAATTCTTTATATTTTTCATATTTAACCCTTAGATGTATCTGTAAACAAAATGAATAGTTGCCACTGCAACCAAAAAAATAAAATTTGCACCATGGACAGCAGCATTGCTCACGGCTACTGCGTATGGGCTAGCTATTGCTCTATAAATGAAGATGACTAAAACAAGTAAATTCGCACCTAAATGCTTCGCGTGATTAAAAAGTTAATCCTTAAAAGCAATGAAGGTTGAAGACTTATAAAATTTTAAAAGATGATAAAAATTAAAAATTTGAATTGATTTTAGCCAAAACAAACACTCCCCCTGATATGACAAGATGCACACAGTGTAGGGTGATCTTGATATGCAGAAGTGAATTTACAAGCTTGTGATGATTTGCAGATAGATGCTGGTTTTTTTATAAAAAAGTGAGAAAAGTACGACTTGGCCGACGCTCGCTTTAGAAAGGCGTTCAGGCTTTAAAAGGCAAATACTCTAATCGGGATCCCATCAAAAAAATGGATAGAACCCATCAACCATTTGGTTTAATCACCCGAAAAGTCAGATTGATACGACTGTCTTTGACTTTCTTTTCTTTAGGCACAGAATGCTGCCAATGATGTTGTAACCCACCGGACATGATCAGTAATGAGCCATGTTTCAACGGTAACTCTATTTTTTGTTGATGATCATCGTTACGACGTAATAAAAAACGCCGCGTTGCGCCAAAATTAATGGAAGCAATAGTTGGATCAGGTCCAAGCTCAGGCTCAGCATCGGTATGCCATGAGATATGATCATCACCACTGCGATACCAGTTCAGCAACACGCTATTAAAACGAACACCACTCACCGCCATGAGTTGATCCCTCATCCAATCTAAGGTGGTGTTCCACGGTGCCGGCTGCAAACGAATTCTTGAATAGGTATAGACTTGGTCATCATCGCCGTGCCAGGCCGAAAGTCGCGGTAAGGCCAACTCACGCCCATACATCGGGATCATGCTTTGCCGCCAAGCAATCGTCAGCCAGTTGATCTGTGCTATGTC
>CAYJUB010000263.1:0-4195 GCA_964373145.1 uncultured Moraxellaceae bacterium | reverse complement strand
ACAAAAAAATCGTAGGCATTGACACCTTATAAAAACGAATAAAACCATATTCCCTATAACTCATATTCCTAAATTTTTTCTTTAATAAAACTTCGTCGTAAAAAAATAACTAGATACCGTTTTTTTCATCCATCGTCTCATAAAACGCTTTTTTGAACACATCAGTCAAAAACTACACATTGTATGAACCTTAATAATGGAATAATATTCTAGAATATTATTCCACATAATATCTCCCCCTACTTCCTTGAGAGCCCTCATCATGCAAGCATTACAACTTTTCGAGAAATTTAAAAATCTTCCAGCTGGTCGCAAATTATTTAGCTTGGCCGTTTGTCATACTGCACCTTATTTTTCAAGCATTCACCCAACCATCGAAGAACTGAAGCCTAACTACGTTCGTGTATTCGTAAAAAAACGCCGCTCTGTTGAAAACCACCTCAAAACTGTCCATGCCATCGCAATGTGCAATATGGCTGAATTAGCAGGCGGACTAATGACAGATGCTTCGATCCCTAAAGGTGCACGTTGGATTCCCGCAGGCATGACCGTGGTTTATGTCAAAAAAGCAATGACGGACTTAACTGCCGTGGCAAATGGGGATGCGATTGATTGGCGTACAGAAGGGAATATTGTCGTGCCCGTTTCTATCACAGACACTCAAAACAACGTCGTTTTTACCGCTGAAATTACCATGAACATTAAACAGCCCAAATCATAGGCTGCCGCATCGGAATATAAAGTCTTTCACTCAATGGGCTAATTTAAGTTGAGTGAGATACAATCCGTAATCACTTTTGGTTTATAGAGTTATGACACAGCGAACAATCGAAACGCGCAAACGCATTCTCAATGCCGCACTCATGTTTTTCACCCAATACGGCATTGAGTCTACGTCGATTGAGCAAATTCGAGAGGGCGCTGATGCGAGTGTGGGAAGTATTTACCATCATTTTGGCAACAAAGATGGCATCGCTGTAGCTCTTTATAAAGAAGGGCTACGGCAATTCACGCGATCACTGTTTCAAAACATGCAAACAGTGACCTCGATTGAGCAGATGATTAATGTGACCATACGCTCGAATATCGATTGGATCGTTGAGAATCAAGATTGGGCACGCTTTATTTTTAAACACCGACATGTACTCAAAGAAAATGCTCAAGAAGAACCCTTTAAACAAGAAGTTAAAACGGTCCATCAAGCACTCACTAATCAATGGCTTAATCTAAAAGATAGTGAACGTTTAATTTCGTTACCCATGGAAATGTATCAGTCCTGCCTAATTGGCCCAACACATCACTATGCACGAGAATGGCTAGATGGTCGTGTAGAGGCATCGCCTCAGGAAATGAGTGATTATTTGGTGAATGCAGCATGCAGGAGCTTATTGAAATAATAAAAATGTAGCCGGCTATTATTTGATGATTCGACCCTTTAAAGCGTAGTTTTCTTATTATATGTAGGCTGGCGGCTCTGCCCCAGTGCTTTTATAAATCCGATACCGTTGCTGGGGTGAACCCCAGCCTACAACAGCTTAGCCCAAAAAAAACAAAACCCCACATAAGCGAGGTTTGTTTTCAGCAATTTGAATTGCTAAATCAGCCCGCAGCAGCTGCCGATGCAGCAGCAGTCGCAGCAGCAACTTCAGCAGCGAAGTCGTCTACTTTCTTCTCGATGCCTTCACCAACTTCTAAACGAACGATGGTGTTAACGGTTTGACCAGCTGCTTTTAGTACATCGCCAACTTTCTTCTCGTTGTCGATGACGTATGCTTGACGGGTCAAAGTGACTTCGTTCAGATACTTGTCCAAGCTACCAGTGATCATTTTTTCAACGATATTTTCTGGTTTGCCTGATTCACGTGCTTTAGCAGCGAAAATTTCTTTTTCGCGCTCTAACACTTCTGCTGGTACGTCTTCTGCATTGATGGCCAATGGGTTGAATGCGGCAACGTGCATTGCAACACCTTTACCAGTTTCAGCATCACCGCCAGTGTAGGCAACAACAACACCAATTTTCAGACCATGGCGATAAGTCGCCAGAGTTGCGCCTTCAACCAAAACCGCACGACGGATTTGGATGTTTTCACCGATTTTTTGAACCAATGAAACACGGGCTTCTTCGATGCTTTGACCATCGCCATAAGGCAATGCAGAGATCGCTACGACATCAGCAGTGTTGTTTGCCAAAGCAATTTCAGCAACTTTAGTTGCGAATACTGTGAAGTTTTCGTCTTTAGCAACGAAGTCAGTTTGGCTGTTTACTTCAACCAGCAATGCACGGCCTTCGCCTTGAGCAATGATGATCGCGCCGTCAGCAGCGATGTTACCCGCTTTTTTAGCCGCTTTTGCTTGACCAGATTTACGCATGTTGTCGATCGCAACTTCTATATCACCGCCCGCTTCAGCAAGTGCTTTTTTGCAATCCATCATGCCTAGACCAGTACGATCACGCAGTTCTTTAACCATGCTTGCAGTAATTTCTGCCATTTTCATTTCCTCAATAATCGATTCTTAAAGACTCTCAATTGAAACCTTCAATCGAAACTTTCAACTCAAAAGCCTATCTATAAAATCAGCACTCAAATTCTTGAGATACACCCAGAAGTCACCCTAAGGCTATAAAACTGTCTGGGGGATCAAAATCAAACAGCCCAATCAGTAGATTGGGCTGTACACCTGTCAGATTCAGGATAACGAAGAACTTAGACAGAATCATGACAGCTCAACACTAAAACCGACTTCAGCGATCAATATCGTTAAATCGATATCAAACGCTGAAGTTTTACAGCTTATTCAGCAGCAGGTACTTCTTCTGCAGCAGCAACAGGCGCTTCAACAGCAGCCTCTTGGCCACGTGCAGCAGCGTTGCTTTGAGTCGCAGCATATTCTTTACCAGCAATGATGGCATCAGCCATTGCACTTGCGTATAAAGTAACAGCGCGAATCGCGTCGTCGTTACCAGGAATGATGTAATCAACACCATCTGGGTTTGAGTTTGTATCAACGATACCGATAACTGGAATACCGAGGTTCAACGCTTCTTTGATTGCAATCGCTTCATGATCAACGTCGATCACGAACAATGCATCAGGCAAGCCGCCCATATCTTTAATACCGCCTAAAGATTTTTCCAATTTTTCCATTTCACGAGTACGTTCCAACGCTTCACGCTTAGTCAGCTTAGCGAAAGTACCGTCTTGTGATTGAATTTCGAGGTCTTTTAAGCGCTTGATCGACTGGCGAAGAGTTTTCCAGTTCGTCAGCATGCCACCTAACCAGCGATGATCAACAAAAGGCATGCCAGCGCGGATCGCTTGTTCACGGATAATCGCGCTTGCAGCACGTTTGGTTCCAACGAACAATACTTTGTTTTTGCGGCTTGCAATTTGGTTCGCATAGTTCAGTGCATCATTCAATGCTGGAACAGTGTGTTCCAAGTTGATGATGTGAATTTTGGTACGCGCGCCGAAAATGAAAGGTTTCATTTTTGGGTTCCAGAAACGAGTCTGGTGACCGAAGTGAGCGCCTGCTGTGAGCAGATCACGCATTCCTACGTTATAAGATGCCATATCTATTCCTAATGCACCACGTGCATTTTTCAAGTTTGGGTTAGGCCTCCATACGCCCGATTCGTCCACCAGAAGTAGCGATCCAATACAGTTTTAATCATCTTTTTAAGAAAATTTGACTAAAAATACTGATTCACACTTCCAGCACCCAGACGAATTGTCGGCATATGTGCGGATTTATTTTCCAAATTTACACAAAGAGTATCATAAATGAATGATTTATTGATATTTTTCACCATAAAGATGAATCACATACAAACTTACCAAACGACGTATAAAACTGATTGCTAAATTGGGGGCGTATTTATATCATGTTTTAATATATTTTCCAATTAGATTGACACGATATGAACAGTTTTATTCAACAGCCGTCACTGATCAAGTCGGCGGAAGACATCGAAAAAATGCGCGTGGCAGGAAAACTTGCCGCAGAAGTGCTGGGGATGATTGCGCCTTATGTGAAAGCAGGCGTCACGACAGCCGAACTAGACCGTATCTGCCATGATTATATCATCAATGTTCAAGGCGCCATTCCTGCACCGCTGAACTATCGTGGCTTTCCAAAGAGTATCTGTACGTCTATCAATCATGTCGTGTGTCATGGGATTCCCAGTGACAGTAAA
>CAYJUB010000262.1:0-4196 GCA_964373145.1 uncultured Moraxellaceae bacterium | reverse complement strand
AAGAGAGACCGTCATGGACATCGTATTAGCCAATCCGCGTGGTTTTTGTGCCGGTGTTGACCGTGCCATCGCGATTGTAAATCGTGCGTTGGAAGTGTTCGGTGCGCCGATCTATGTGCGCCATGAAGTGGTGCATAATAAATTCGTGGTTGATGATTTACGTGCACGCGGGGCGGTGTTCGTCGAAGAGCTACATCAAGTGCCTGATGACGCGATTGTGATTTTCAGTGCGCATGGCGTGTCGAAAGCTGTGCAGATTGAAGCAGCACGACGTGGGCTCAAAGTCTTTGATGCCACTTGTCCACTGGTGACCAAAGTACATATCGAAGTGACGCGTTATGCACGTGAAGGTGTTGATGCGATTCTGATTGGACACGAAGGCCATCCCGAAGTTGAAGGCACCATGGGGCAATACGATACCAGTTTCGGTGGTAAGATTTTCTTAGTGGAAGATGAAGCCGATGTCGCGTCATTGCAGGTTCGTGAAGGACGTAAACTGGCCTTTGTAACCCAAACGACGTTGTCTATGGATGATACCGCGCGTGTGATTGATGCACTGCGTCAGCGTTTCCCCGATATTCAAGGACCACGTAAAGACGATATTTGTTACGCGACGCAAAATCGCCAAGATGCCGTACGCGATTTATCAAAAAAAGCACAAGTCATCTTAGTGGTTGGCTCCCCCAACTCTTCAAATTCAAACCGTTTGCGTGAATTGGCAGAGCGTGAGGGCGTTGAAGCTTATCTCGTCGATAATGCGGAACAAATGCAACGTGGATGGTTTGATGGGGTTGAACATGTGGGCGTGACAGCAGGCGCGTCTGCACCAGAGATTTTGATCAGCCAAGTGATTGCGCGTTTACGAGAGTGGGGTGGACTCACGCCGATTGAATTGGCAGGACGCGAGGAAAACGTAGTGTTTTCAATGCCTAAAGAACTGCGAATTCCAGTCACACAGGCCTAAACATCTGTGTGATTTGTGCGGCATTCACTTTGCCTCAATCTCAGTCACGCCGATGACAGTCGCTTGTTGATATTTTTCAGCTTTGACATAGCTCTGCATTTTACGTAGCAACTGAAAAGGTTGTTCTTGGACAAAAAGATTGATCACCCCAATAGGTAATACGCCTTTAGGGTCTGCGTAGCCACTGACTGTCACTTCAACGGCAGGGCTGCCAGATGCTGATTTAACAGGTTTAAATTGCCAAAGCCCTTCGTAGCGATTAATTCGAATAAATTGCTTGCGTTCTGGTGCGCGTGGATCAGTCACCACTTCATTTTTTATGGTCACGACCCCATCGGTTGCTTGGTTAAGCTGACTGACGATCACAACGTCTCTATTTTTGAGTGGGAATGGAAAGTTAAGATCGATGCGTAATGTGAATCTGCCTGATTGATCATTGCGATCCAAAATCAATGCTTTCTCTGTATAGGGTGCCCATTCTGCGGCATGTTCAGTATCCATAACTAAAGCCACTGCACCAGACAGGGTACTCTCAAGCACGGTTGCTGCGCGAAAATTTAAAATGGGATTGTTCGGCGTTTTATAGGTCCAAACTTTGACATCATCACGGTCAATGACTAATTTTTCTTGCAAGGGCTCGCCTGCTAGTGTGTTTGTCGAAAAGAGGATTATGGATGCTAACAACAGCATAGTTCGCATTATTATCATCTGCTTTTTTGATTCACCTTAACTATCGTTTTAGAGACGGGCAGGCGATTTGTCAAGCATTGAATGGGAACTTCAGTCCCACAAGAGTAGCGGTTTGATGTTCTGATTGAAATCAAATGACGCGTTAGTTTAGCGTCATTTGAGGATTTTTTTATGATGTTTAATCAAAAAAAACGCTGATTTAACTATTTGGTTTGGATGGGGCTTCTTTTACACCGGCTACGGTTGCTTGTTGATAACGTGGGTTTTTCACGTAATTTCTCATGTTGCGCAACATCTGGTAAGGCTGCTCTGAAACAAACAAATTCACAATGGCAAGAGGGAGTAGTCCATTGGGTGCAGCATAGCCACTGGCGGTGACTTCAACTTGAGGTTTACCCGTCGAGGATTTTGGAAGTGACTTGAACTCCCAGAGCCCTTCAAAATGATCAATACGAATATAGTCTGATCGTACAGGTAGGCGTGGATCGACGACCGAGCTGCTTGCGATGGTCACAATCCCTTCAGCATTTTGAGCGATACGACTCGTGAGTACGACATCTCGATTTTTCAGTGGAAACGGGAAGTTAAGATCCATGCGTAAGGTGACGATACCATTTTGATTATTGCGATCAAGTACCAACGCTTTGCCCGTGTAGGGTGCCCATTCTGCACTATGATCGGTATCCATCACCATGGCGACAGCCCCTGAAAGCGTGCTGTCAAGGATAGTCGTTGCGCGGTAATTGACACTCGGATTGCCAGATTGTTTATACGTCCAGACTTTCACACCCTTGCGGTCAATGGCGAGATGCGCTTTGGATTCTGTCTCAGCCCATACGCTGACAGAAACCAATGTCGACGCAGCAAGTACGATGGTGGAAAGCAGTTTTTTCATCTTCATCCCTGAATTCATGAGTTTTAACTAAGTTAAATGCAAATGGGTTCGCACCATAACGTTATTTCAGTCCTAACACATCTTGCATATCGTAACGATTTGCATTTTTTTGTGCAGACCAAATGGCAGCACGTACTGCACCGCTGGCAAAGTTCATGCGACTGGTTGCCATGTGTTTGATTTCAATCCGTTCACCTTCACCGATAAACATCACGGTGTGCTCGCCCACAATGTCCCCGCCACGAATGGTTTCAAAGCCAATGGTTTGACGATCTCTAGGACCTGTAATGCCTTCACGACCATAAACGGCTACTTTTTTAAGATCGCGGCCAAGCGCACCCGCAACCGCCTGACCCATCATAAAGGCCGTGCCTGATGGTGCATCGACTTTATGGCGATGGTGTGATTCGATGATTTCGATGTCGACCGTGTCACCGAATGTTTTGGCTGCAAGCGCAAGCAATTTCAAAGAAACATTGACGCCAACCGAATAGTTCTGGGCATAGACCACTGGAATACTTTGCGCAGCTTGATCAATTTGTTGAAATTGTGCGTCATTGAGACCCGTTGTGCCGATGACAATCGCTTTTCCGGCAGCTTGGCAAATCGCAAGATGATTGACCGTTGCTGCAGGTGCGGTGAAGTCAATGACGACATCACATTGATCAATCACGCTTGCTAAATCGCCGACAACGATGACACCATTCTTACCGATTCCAGCCATTTCACCGGCATCAGTACCAAGCAACGAGCTGTTGGGTTGCTCAACTGCCGCTGCAAGCGTCGCGCCTGCTTCTGAAACAGCTTGAATCAGCGTGCGTCCCATGCGGCCGCCAGCACCTAAAATACCGATTCTTGTCGATGTAGTCATGGTTTAAATCCTTGAAAATACAGTCTTCTATGGTTTTTTAGGTGAAGTACTGATGTGATCTGAAAAAAAAGAGTGGGCTGGATTGTAGCTGAAAATTGATTCAACTGGGTAAACCGAGTCGGACAATATATTGACCTAACGCACCAATTTGAATCATTTGCTACAAAATAACCACTAGCGGAAGCGTATCCCGCGAGTGGTTATTGTCGTTGTGAAGGTATTTAATTAAGAAAAGAACTCAGTGATTTTATCGAAAAAAGACTTTTTATTCGGTGATTGCGCACCGTTGTCCATTGAGCCTTGCAGTTCGCGCAGTAGTTCTTTTTGATGACTGGTCAGATTCACGGGCGTTTCAACGGTTACGCGGCAGAGTAAGTCACCCGTCATTGACGTGCGAATTGGCTTGACGCCTTTACCGCGCAGACGGAATAAACGACCTGTTTGCGTCCCTTCTGGAATTTTAAGATTGACGCGACCATCGAGGGTCGGGATTTCGACTTCTTTGCCAAGAGCTGCATCGGTAAAGCTAATCGGCACTTCCATATACAGGTCCGCACCATCACGTTGGAACATGTTGTGTTCGCGAACAACAATTTCAACGTACAAATCACCTGGCTGAACGCCTGCACCGCCTGCTTCGCCTTCACCCGTCAAACGAACGCGATCACCGTTGTCGACACCCGCTGGAATACTGACTTCGAGTGTGCGTGATTTGTCTTTGACGCCGCTGCCATGACAGACATTACAAGGATTCTTAACCGTTTTTCCGCGACCAT
>CAYJUB010000261.1:0-4214 GCA_964373145.1 uncultured Moraxellaceae bacterium | reverse complement strand
ACACAGATCGTTACCATCCTGGGCCACAATTTCTTATGGGCCTCGCAAGATACTACTTCTCCACGCCGCGATGCTCAACTAATTCTTTTAACTTTTCTCTACCAATACCTGATTTGTAAAATCTTTCTTTGCGCCTAGCTTCTGACAAACTGTTGAATGATTCTATTTTCAGCACCATCCAAGGTTTGAACCTTTTTGCGTAAAAACCTTTACCGCTATTATGCTCTTTCAATCGCTTTTCTACAAATTTGGGAACAAATGAAGATACATCCGCCCCTAAAGACGCAGCTTCTTTGATAAGGGCCGAGGATAAAAAGGAATATCCTTCCGAAGGCATTAAAAAAACGGTCTCAATCAATTCATCCAAACGTTCCCAATCAAACATGCCAATATCTTGAATCGGCATCCGTAAATATACGTCAGCATTGGAGATTGACGACAGTTGAATGGTGTTATCACTGGCCAGCGTTGCGGTGCGCATCAGAATTTCGGACAGACTGGGCGCGCGTTTCTCGCTTTTCCAGTTGTGTAATGCCATTTGATCCGGCTCATCAACCCCTGCGCCAGGTGCGCCAATATCGCCGTTCATACTGACGTTACTGGCGATAATAATGCCACGTTCCAAATTGTGCATCACGTCAGTGGGTAGGTTGTTGACCACGCCGCCATCGCACAGCAAATCACCGTGCCACGCCACAGGTGGTGCAACGCCTGGTACACTCATGCTGGTGCCGACCCACGTGCTCAACGTGCCGCGGTCATGAATCATCGGATTACCCGTGGTGAGATTGGTTGAAATACAATAAAATGTACGCCTTAACTCCTCAATACGTCGTTGTCCAAACACGGACATTAAACGGTTATGAAAACGCGTGCCGCGAATCAGTGAAAACCTTGGAACGGTGTAGTCATTCAAATAATTACGCGCCACAAAAGTTTCATGGGCAAGATGAGCCATCTCAACACTGTCCAAACCACAGGCGACCAGTGCGGCAACAAATGCCCCCATTGATGTCCCCCCGACAATATCAATCGGAATCTGCAACTGTTCTAACGCCCGAATCAGACCAATATGTGCAAATCCACGCGCGCCGCCACCCCCCAAAACCAAACCAACACCTTGTCCTGAGATTTGACGGGCCAGCGCGCTGACATCGCTATGCGCCCATGGATGGACAAAATAATGCGCCCGCGCGCGCGTTTCCTCGCGCCAAGCTAATGTATGGGGCGATGGATCTCCCTCTGAACGCAGTAACACCAGTTCAATCGGAACGATCAGACCGTTGGTATGTAGGGCGTCGAGGACGGGGACGCTTTCTGGTAAGCGATTGGCTTCGGCTAAGACCAGAATACGATCAGCTTGATGCAAACAGCGCAGAGACCACGGATCGTGATCGTTATCTGCGGCATAAAGAACATAATTATGATGCTCTTCCAGTGATGCAAGCCAAGCGCGTAGATGTAAGTCGGCAGGAGTTTTGTCTAAAGGGGTTTGAGCAAAGCCATTACCAAAAACTGAATCCACATGCGCTGCTGTAATGAGTCGTGTTTCAGGCCAACCTTTTAAATGTCCGACCAGTGCTTCTGCCAATTGAATTGCAGAAACACCGGATGACCCGGGAATGACGGCCATGGTACCGCCTTGATCTATTTTTTTATTTTGAGTGTTTTTGTTGTAGGCGTTGCGTCCGCGATTAATGACTAAACGTGTAAGATCTAATAAAGAGGAGGCATTGGTTTGGACAAAGTCCAAAAAATCTTGTGCGGTGAATCGGAGTAGTAAGGTGTCTCGGACAGCATGAACATTGGTATTGCGCGGCTCGCCAATAATCACCGCCATTTCGCCAATAGGTTGATAACGTCCGACATAACCAATCGTTGCCTCATTAATACTAACGCGTAAACGTCCATGCCACACGATGTAGACATAGTGTGACGGATCTCCTTTATTGTAGAGCGTGTCGCCAGTACTTAATTGCAGAGGCTTTGCGCTGCCTGCAAACTGTTGGATTGCCTCAGTGGACAACTTTGAAAATATCGGAACCTTTGCCAACGCTGCTGCGATTTGAGCTGGATTATTGTTTTCTGTGACACTCGCGGTCATAACGATTTGCTCCAAGCATTCAGCTAGAACGATCTTTTTTAATTAAAAACTCCTATCCGTAGAGTGGGCGGGGCTTGCTCAAAAGTCAATATAAGCCGATGGGAGTTTTGCCTACGCATCCTGCAATTTGACTGATCAAACGTTCATTGAACATATCTGAGATGTAACGATTAGATCACTCGATATCGAGTACATGCTGATAGGCTTTAACTATAAATAGTGTGGATTATGAGGATGCCACCAAGAAGCAAGTTTGACTCACTTTTGGTGGTAAATCTGGCGGGGATTAGCTTGAGCTTGCAGCTTTTGGGAAAAAATAATCACAAACTTCTTTTTCTACGACTGCTTGCAAGGTATTGGGTACCGTATCTTCCCATTTTGGCTTTGCTATACTGTTCGATTCCGGCAAATTCACACCACTGTATAATGTCAGAGATAGCATTTTATGTTTGAAATTGATGCAATCTACTTGCTGTTTAGTCAGCGTGTAGTCACCCGGTTTATAAATATCTTTGATTGCGAGTAGATACGTGGCTTTCTGCCACATCTCTATGATCTTCTTATTTGGATCTATGACTTTCATCCGACTTGGATTGACTGCCATTCTGGAATAGGCGGCACCCGTCACATCCATCCATTCATCTGGTGGATTTGCACTTGCAATCCCTGTTATCAATAAGCTGCTTATTAGCAGTATATGTTTAATCATTTTAATTTCTCTACGTTAGGTTTCTTTTCTTTGTCACTTGGGTTATTGGAAATCGAGTCTGATCTTTCTGGACTTATGACCCCTTCGGATGTGTTTTTTCGTGCTGCACGCATCCATGTGTGATTCGATATTCTACCTGATGTTTTTGTAAGAAAAGCCAACAATTGGCATGGTAAGTCGAGCACTCACCCGCATATCTCTATATTCAATTTTAGTATAACTAAGTTAATTTTTATTGTTTCTTTAAATAAGCAATCAGGATTAGCATACTTAAATCGAAGCTTAAACGCATTTGGACTGTTAATAAAAACAGCTCGTTTTGCGCTTAAGTATCCAATTTTGAGTGATGGAGTAGAACATCATGAATGCCGTCGTTTCAAAAGATTTGTATTTAAAAGAACATCAAGAACATGCACAAGAAAGTGCACTTATTAGCTTGAACCAAGTACAAGATATTTTCGCTCGTGCTGGTCAATATGCGACTGAAGAAAAAGTGAATTACGCGGGTGGAATTCCACCACAAGATGCATGGGCACTGGTTCAAGCTGGCGCTGCGGTGTTGGTGGATGTGCGCAGTAACGAAGAGCGTCATTTCGTCGGACATGTGCCTGCGGGTGAGCACGTTGCATGGGCAACGGGAACCTCGTTGAACCGCAATCCGCGTTTTGTAAAAGAGCTAGAAATTAAGCTGAAAGGCAATAAAGAGCAAGTGATTGTCTTGCTTTGCCGCAGTGGTAAGCGTTCTGCACTTGCTGCAGAAGCGGCGGCAAATGCTGGTTTCACACAGGCGTATAATATCCTCGAAGGCTTTGAAGGTGAGTTGAATGATCAGCAGCAACGCGGCGCGGTTGGTGGTTGGCGTTTTGCAGATTTGCCTTGGGTGCAAGATTAATTTTGAATTGTAGGGTTTGTTGTTGTGCATTGATTAAGCTCAATTCCTACAAATCATATTCAAATGAGATATTGGCGCAATTTGGCTGAATCAGTTAGGCTGATGAAAAGTGGTTAAGGAGTAAAAGGCATGAGCGAGCCATTTTTGTTTGTTGCAAACCAAGCGCATGCACTACAGACAACAGAACCAACAGCCAGTCATAAGGCGAATTTAGAAAGTCCAAATTGGCAACTCGGACGTATCGTCAGTGAGTTGCGGGCCGAGCGTGCGCGCTGGCGTGAGTCGCAGAAGCGTACGCGTGAGTTTGGTGGTCGTGAATTGCCATCGCGAGAAGCGTTGCGTGAAATCGTTGAAGCATTGGCGGGCGCTTTATTTCCGATGCGACTTGGCCCAGCGGATTTACGCCAAGAAGGCGAAGATTATTACATTGGTTACACCTTAGATACGGCGCTCAATGCGCTGCATGAACAAGTGCGTTTGGCGCTGTATTACGAGGCGCGTTATCGCGC
>CAYJUB010000260.1:0-4228 GCA_964373145.1 uncultured Moraxellaceae bacterium | reverse complement strand
ATGCCGCAGGCAAACAGCACAAAGGTGTGCTTGAAGGCGATTCTGCGCGTCAGATTCGCCAGCAGTTGCGTGACAAAACCTGGATGCCTGTACAGGTTGAACCTGTCGAAGAAACCAAAACAACCGCTATGGGCAAGAAGTGGTTTCAGCGTGGTCTGAATGCCTATGATCTTGCGTTACTCACCAGACAACTCTCTGTGTTGATTGCGGCTGGAATTCCGCTTGAAGAAACCTTGCGTGCTGTCGCGCGTCAAGGCGATAAGCCACATGTGCAAAGCTTGATTCTTTCAGTCCGTTCCAAAGTGATGGAAGGGCATTCACTTGCGCAGTCATTGCGGATGTCAGGAAACTTTCCACCGCTGTATATCGCAACGATTGCTGCGGGTGAAAAATCAGGTCATCTGGATTTGATTTTGAATCAGTTGGCGGATTACACCGAAAATCGTTTTGCGATGCAGAAGAAAATCCAAGGCGCATTGATTTATCCGGTTTTATTAATGATCATGTCCTTCGCGATCATTATGGGTTTAATGACGTTTGTCGTTCCTGATATTGTTAAGGTCTTTGATCATACTGATCAAGCTTTGCCGTTATTGACGCGGATGCTGATGGGCGCGAGTGGTTTTGTGAAAGCCGCATGGCCGTTTATGTTGGTGGCGATGATTGGCGGTGGGTTTTTGTTTATGCGTTTTATTCGCACGGAAACAGGACGCTACGCACTGGATCGTTTTGTGTTGCGTTTACCACTCTTTGGCAAACTCAGTCGCGGCATTAACTCGGCACGTTTTGCGAGTACTTTATCTATTCTGTCGCAATCAGGCGTGCCATTGGTCGATGGTTTACATATCGGCGCAGCCGTGTCGAGTAATTGGCTGATTCGTGATGCGATCTTACTGGCAGCCGAGAAGGTGACAGAAGGTGGCGCACTTGCGACGCAGCTCGAACGTTCTGGTTATTTCCCGCCGATGATGGTGCAAATGATCCGCAGTGGCGAAACCTCAGGCGAGATGGAAAATATGCTGGCGCGTGCGGCAACCATGCAGGATCGTGAAGTGGGAACGCAGATTTCGACATTATTGTCGTTACTTGAGCCGTTGATGCTGATCTTTATGGCTTTCATTGTCATGATGATTGTGATGGCGGTAATGCTGCCAATTGTAAACATGAACAATCTGGTGAAGTAGTTAAGAATATGTTTGAATTGCACTATGGAATTATTGATCAATTAAAGGGTTTTAGATAAATATGGATCTTCGTTTAAACCAGCAAAGAAAATCCTCACAGTCAGGTTTTACCTTGATTGAAGTGATGGTCGTCATCGTGATTTTGGGTCTTCTCGCAGCTTTGATTGTACCGAATGTGATTGGTCAAAGTGATAAGGCGCGAGTAGGGACAACAAAGTCTGTATTGTCTACAACCGCTAGTGCATTGGATTTATTTAAACTCGACAATTCTCGTTATCCAACCACTCAAGAAGGTTTGGATGCCCTAATCAATAAGCCAGCCAGTGCCAAGACTTGGCCAAGTGGTGGTTATATTAAAGGTGGCTTACCTAAAGATGGCTGGGATCAAGACCTGCAATATATTGCGCCAGGAAGTGATGGTAAGCCGTTTGATCTTTATTCATTTGGTTCAGACGGAAAAGAAGGTGGCGAGGAAGATGCAGCGGATATTGCGCTGAAGCAGTAAGCGATTAAAACCTAAAACGCCCATCATTGGGCGTTTTTTTATTGGATGCTAATTTTTAGAGATTGGCTTTATATTTATTCTGATTGCTATGGGAGCTCAAACCAGAGTAATTGTGCATCTGATTCTGCATGAATTGTATTATTTGCTATGGAGTGATCAAAGATGAGGGCATCTCCAGTGGATAAAACTTTGCTCTCTACATCATTATGAATACGAATATGACCCTGAATCACATGTAAGTAATTCCGGTTCATTGCCGCTAATAATGGTAGATTTTGTCCTGTTTCAAGCAGCGATGCTGAAATCTTTGCATCCTGACGAATGAGTAGTTTAGAGAAGCCTTTGGGTTGGTTTTCCTGCGATGCAACAATGAGATGCCACTGATTTGGATCGGTTTGAATGTTGAAATCAAGCTCTTGGTAGTTGGGTGCTAGATTGTTGATATTTGGGAACAGCCATATTTGAAGGAGATGGACTGGTTCGTCGCCATCATTGGTTTCACTATGGGTGATTCCTGTTCCTGCACTCATGAGTTGCCAGTTACCCGCTGTAATATGACCGACATTTCCCATGCTATCTTTGTGCGTCAATTCGCCAGAGAGGACATAGGTAAGGATTTCCATATTTTCATGCGCGTGCATGCCAAAACCACGATGAGGAGCAATGCGGTCTTCATTGATAACACGGAGAGCGGAAACGCCCATAAAGCGAGGATCTTGCCAGCTTCCAAATGAAAAACTATGTTTGGCTTTTAACCACTCATGATCCGCATACCCGCGGTTTTCGTTTTTATGGAGGATATAGCTCATGAAAATTTTCTCCATTCTTGATTATTTATGCACAAACCATGGTTGCAGTTTAGGCTCTTTAATCGTCAATTCAAATATCAAACATGGAATTATAGTGATTAGTTTATCTTAATGATCAACCCAAGAATGAAGCAAAAAAAACGGTGAATGAACGCAGATGCGATAGCGATTACAATAGACCTTTATTTTAAGATTTTCGAACTATGAATATCATTTCTCCTGTTCAATCATTGATTGCAGATCGTGTTCCGACGCATGTCATTACAGGTTTTTTAGGTGCTGGAAAAACAACATTACTTAAACATTTATTGGCGCAAAAGCCTGAAGGTGAAACTTGGGCGGTTTTGGTCAATGAGTTTGGTCAGATTGGTTTAGATGGCGCATTGTTGGATGTTGATGCAGATATTGCGATACATGAGGTTGTGGGTGGTTGCTTGTGTTGTACAAGTCAGTTGCCGATGCAAGTTGGCCTTTCTCGTTTACTGACCAAGACCAAGCCTACAAGGTTGTTTATTGAGCCAACGGGGTTGGGGCATCCTTTGCAGCTGATTGAACAATTATCTGAACCACACTGGGCACGGGCTTTGGATTTGCGAGGTATCGTAAGCGTTGTTGATGGAACTCGATTGTTTGAAACGAAACTAACTGAACATGAGACCTATCAAGCTCAGTTGACGGTAGCAGATATTTTAGTGATTTCTCATCAAGCGCAAATGTCCGAAAATGATCACTCACAATTGGCAAAAATGCTTGGGCATTTATCTACGCTTAAAGCGTCAGCACCAACGGTGTATCTCACCAATCAAGGCGAATTAACTTTAGCTGAGATTGATCTGGCGCGGCATGTAGGGCGAGAAACACGTCGCTCTTTACTTCATCTCTTACCACAACAGAATCAGCCGCAAGGCAATGTACCGACTGATGAGATTGAATTGCCATACCATTATCATGAACAAGCATTGGCGCAATCGGTTGGTGGGTGGCGGCTGCCGGTAGATTGGGTGTTTGATCGTGATCGTTTGTTGAGTTGGTTATTGTCATTACAAGGTTGGGTGCGAATTAAAGGGATTATTCGGATTTATAGCGCACAAAACGAATCGGAGTGGCTCGCATTAAATTTAATTCCGATGCAAATCAGTTTTACAGGTCATGCTGGAAATACGGATAACCGACTGGAAATCATTACTACGCCAGATGCGGATTGGTCTGCATATGAGCAGGATTTGATGGCGTGTCGTGTCGATCTCAGTCAAGCGTCATGCTGAGGTATTGAATAAGAGTAAGAAGCTTTGACGCGAACAAAAAACGCTTTTAACGTGGAAAAAAATAGCTTTTGACGCAAACATAAAGTCGCTTCTAACTGATATAAAAATAGCTTTTGGCGCGATGGAAAATCGCCTTTGACCTAAAGAAAAAGTGACTTTTACTGACAGTAAAAGTCACTTTTTCTTTGGTTAATAATCTGCTTAAGAGCACGTGTTTTGAGGGTTGCAAATTCGTCAAAAACCAGAGTGATTATTCTGCTAATTAATCGTATAACTTATTGAAAAACAACTGTTATATTTGACAGGATTCTTCCTCTGGAAGTGTGTTGGAAATCACGAAAAAGTAGAGTAGAGTTGTTGTTGTCAGGTTGGTAGGATGACCTATTGAGACTGGCTTTTATTAAAAGATAAGGGGCTGTACTAGATGAGGTTAAATTTGAACCCATGAGCGCAGTGTTTTCAGCT
>CAYJUB010000259.1:0-4241 GCA_964373145.1 uncultured Moraxellaceae bacterium | reverse complement strand
AAATCAGTTTGCGATGCCGAAGGAAACGCCACTTCAATTTCCTTAAAGCCAATCGCGACCAATGCCTTAAACATCCGCAACTTTTGCTCTGAATTCATCGGCTCAAACAACGCTTGATTGCCATCGCGCAAATCGGTACTCATCCAAATCGGGGCTTTGGTAATCGTGTTATTCGGCCATGTGCGATCTGGCAAATCGACGCGCTGATACGCTGGACGATATTTTTTACTCGGGTCAGTCAACATCATGATATTTACTCCAATGTTTCAATCTTAAATATTTAATTTCTGAATAGTTTTTTATGCTGACAACGTGATCAGCGAATAAAATAATAAAAATAGGGTGCGATATAAGTCAGTCTTTGAGCAATTCAGAGCAAACTGAAAGCATGATTAATCGACAAGACTTTAGAATCGAGTGGCTATAAAAATAGCTAGGGGGCGAGGTGGAAAATTATATGCGCGCGACGCGCAGCAGCAAATTCAGGCTAAAAGAGCCTGTTAAAAGAAGGGCGAAAACCGCATGTGTAGATTTCATTATGGGTAGAAATTACGGGATTTTTGGGGATGGGTCAAGTTTTATTTGAAAACGCTGTCGTTTGTGGTTATAAGCGGCAATATGTCATTTTTAGTTGCTTTCGAGACTTTTGTGAAATCTATTCATAATTGGTATAACAATTCGGTTGATTAGTTATCAGAAACTCGAAGTTTCTGAGCAGATCGTTGTACAGCATATAAAGATCATCAACATATAGTGGTGTGAATTTAGCAACTCCAAACCTGCTACTCGGATGAACCGCCTTAATACGATCTTCGTAAAATTGCTCGTAATACTTCTCAAGGCGATAGGGTTCATCGAAAGCTTCAAGAAGAAAATTAGAGGCATCACGATTTGAAGGGTTGTGCATACCGCTTGCACGTAGTTTCTCTAGTATTATCTGGAGTGTTGACTCCAAAGCCACATATATCTCAAGACAAGCCGTATCTATGAATGATCTACTTAAACACTTAAGCATTGCGGACTTTAGAAAATGTGATAAGCCACGTACCAACAGATGATTTTGTAAATCTATTGACTCAAGTAAAAAGGATTGATATTGATGACTCAATCTTACGTTTTGATTGAAATTATAAGACCTTATAGACAAACAAGGTGGCAACTCATCCCAAGTCGTTAGTTTTCCTAATTTGACTACCTCCGAAAGTCTTTCCTTTAAGACAATGCGAGCACTTTCAATTATTTTAGAGTCGGATAAATCTTGATCATCGTCAGTAATAAAAGTAAACCAGCTAGCGGGAAATAAATGGACTTTCCCATAATCAGGATGAGTACCTATGGTTAACGAAGCCATAAGCGCTATTTCCTCTGGTGAACACCATGCTAGTTCGTAATAATCGTCCTCTTCTTCGAAAACACGAACCGCCATAAAGCTCAAATCATCATGTATGACGAGACTAGCATTTCTATTCAAATAGGATTTAGTCGGAAGTAAACTCAAACTAGACATTGGTCGAAGCGATATACGGCTCTTATTTTTTCTAATACCTTCCATTAAGCACCTTATTTATAATTAATTATTCATGAAAATAATCTATATTTATTCACCAAATAAATACAGCACAAACGCAACCCCGAGACAAACCAACGCAACCCAGTCCGCAACCACGACTCTACGTACTGACGCGTTATAACCACCCACTGACCAAGCAATCCAAATAAAAGAAACAACGCTCACGAAGCCCGCAACAAAAGCAATCGACTGAAGTTCGCTTTTAAAGGCCGCATAAATAAAAAATACACCAAGCATGCCAAACAGAACAGCTCGATGTCGCATCAATATTTCTAGATTATGCTCTTCAAAGTTGAGTCCATACAGCGCCGTCAGCCGCTTCGCACTGAGCACACCGCTCAGTGGTAAAAGATGAATCACCGCAACAATAATCAGAAGAACAGAAATGATTATTTGCATCATGAATTTCCTTCAACAAACAGTCAAATTAACAAGCCTAAAGAATGAGATTTCGCGCAATCTTAGTAATCAACTTGCCTTCGATCAGCTTCGTTTCCGTTTGATCTTGTCCAAGCTGGATTAACAACTCCCCGTTGGAATAAACGATATGGCCATTGTTCACGGTATAACTTAATACCCCTTTTTTCAGAGTCTCAAGTTCGCCAGAAGGTGACATTTTTATCAACTCCCAACTCGAAGGAATAATGCCTGGAAACTTTTCACCAGTATTAATATTCTGTTGTCGTGTCTTATCGACATTAATCAGATTATCTTCAATAAATAACTCTTCCTGAGTTTTTTGTTTCACCTTGGCAGGGTTGTTTCCAGTGGTGGTTTTTAACGACTCCCCCGCATAATTTTGGGTAAAAAAATCGAGCCAGCCGATAATCGCTTTAATCAGTTTGAACGGTGCAAGAATGATGTCCTTCAACAGCGAAAAAGGCGCACGTTTGTTTTTATACGGTCTTTTCAAAAAGTAGAGATTACCGAGACTGTCCTTTTGTGGCTTTAAAAAGTCATAATCTGGATGCTCAACCACAGCTTCCAGTTCGCCTGTTTTTAGATTCAATCGGCATATCCGCTTCGGACCAAAAAAGAGATGCCCCTTTTGATTAAACGCATAACCACGTGAATCATAATAAACGACATCAGAATTTTGTGGATCAAAGATGGGGTTTGCGTCTTGGCACTCGCCTTCAGTCACATGCTGAATGCGGTTGCCATCGACATCTAAAACACTTAAATGCATTTCAAATTGACCGGGAATACTTGCTGACAGCACGAGCCTTTTATGCGTTGCGTCATAAGCTATATCATGTGTAATAAAATCTGTCTTGCGCAACACCAGACCTTCAATGTCCTCTAAATTAAGCAACGATTTTGAATAGATCGCGGTGCCAGTTTCCAACCGTGCTGCATAGATCATCTTGCTTTGATCGACAAAAACCACATCACTTGGGTAAATGTGCGCCGAATCATCTTGATCATGGCTGGAACGACCCATAAACTGGGCACCCGTACCCGTCGTCTTCCATTCTTTACGTTGTTTAATTTCTTTTAAGTTCTTTTTATATTGCTCAACGGCCTGACAGGTCACACTTATTAGCTTGTGATCATTGAGATAATAAATTTCTTTATTTGAAAAATAGAGCATTGATCATTTTTCCTAAAATGTTGTTCTTAAAACGAATAATCTACCACTGAGTATTAAACATTGTCTATCATGTGTTCAGGTCAGTACGCGGTATTGAATCTTTAGAATACCTCATGATCACAATGAATCATCGATCAACTTGACGTCACGATAGTGAACGAAGACCTTAACCTCTCTAGCACCATCCTTCGCATTTCATTAGGATCTTTTTCTAACACATCCTCATTGACTCGACCTTCCAGATGATTACGCGTCGCGATTTGCAAACGAGACACCCAAAACCGACACGCCGCCATTGCCATGTAGATTGGTAATGCCTCTTTTTCCTGATCAGTCATTTTGCGTACGTTGCTATAGGCATTTACAAAGGCAACGAAGCGTTCATGATCCAAACCAACATCAGGATAATGGGTACAAAAATCATTGATCGTAATCGCAATATCCATCAACCAATCATCATGCGTCACGGTTGTAAAATCCAAGATTGCACTCAAATCATCGCCCACAAATAGCGTGTTATCCCGAAACACATCACCATGAATCAGCCCTTTCGGCAAATTGGGATAATGCTGTTTTACCTCAGCAAATTTCTCAAACACTTGATCAAGTAACTGCTGATCTTCAAGCGACAACGACGGCTTTAACTCATCCTTACTCGACTCCCACCAGACTGGACTATATTCAGTTTTCTGGGTGTGTTCTTGTGGCAACGGATCATGTTCCAAAGCTAAATGCAGTTGCGCCAATGCGGCGCCCATTTGCGTCGCTTGGGCGACATTCGGTTGCATCGGCGAACTGCCTGCAAGACGTGGGGCAAACTGCGCGGGTTTATCTGCCAAGGTATGAATGCGTACTTCCATTGAGTCCGCCAGCGGCACAGCAACAGGTAAACCTTGGATATACAAACGCTGCATCAGGCGTGACAAAACTTCAGCTTCGGTTTTTGACAACTCCTCAAACAGCGTCAATACCAACTCTCGCCCATCGGTTAACGTCACGAAATAATTGCTATTTTCGATACCATCCTGAATCGGGATGATCCGCGAAACGGTTAAATTAAACTGCTGCGCGAAGGTT
>CAYJUB010000258.1:0-4248 GCA_964373145.1 uncultured Moraxellaceae bacterium | reverse complement strand
TTTGGGGTTTTGTTGTAAAAATTGAAATCAAAATCGTCGCGGAATTTTTTGCCCATTTACATGCGGCTCATCCGCTTTAAGTAACGTGCGATGTAACCACAACTCTGCACGAGAAACCGCTTCATTCAGCGAATGACCTTGCGCTAATCGACTCGCAATATTGCTTGCCAACGTGCATCCCGAACCATGAAATTCACCGTCAATGCGCTGCCAAATGGACTGCGTAATGCATTCGGCTCGTCCATCATGTCCTCGCACGTAGAGCCAATGACGAATGCGATGAGCTTCGTGTTCATGCGCACCTTTGACCAGTACAGCTTGCGCGCCATGCTGAAATAAAACATTTACGGCTACAACGATGTCTTGCTCACCAGCAAGCGCACGCAGCTCAACGGTATTCGGCGTCATCAACGTAGCCAATGGGATCAGTTTTTTAAACGCATGAATAAGCGTTGCAGGATCGCCCAAACTGCCTCCGCTATTGGCAACGAGAACTGGGTCAAGCACGTAAGGAATCTGTGGGTTTTCTTTTAATATTTTTTCAAGCACATCGATGTTTTCTGTACTGCCAATCATGCCTGATTTGATGGCTTTGACAGGTAAATCATTCAAGACTGCACGTGCTTGCGCATCCAAAAGAGCAGTGCTAACCGTTTCAAAGCCATACACGCGCTGACTGTCTTGGATCGTGAGGGCGGTACAGGCGATCGCGGCATGGCTGCCTGCTGTGCCAATGGCTTCAATATCTGCTTGTAAACCAGCGCCGCCTGAAGGGTCTAAACCAGAGAAACATAGTACCGTTGGGCGCATGGAAAAACTCATTGTTGAACAGATTAATGTCGGTGCTGATCAATATAACATTGTTGCCGTAGTGCTGCTTTATCTTTGAATTCTAGCGATGCGATATCGATTGATTATCTGTTGCTGTGTTGTATTTATTGTTATAGTATAACATATCGATTTGTGGGTATTCAGTCGCCTTCTTTGTGTACTGAGTGATCTAAATGCTTTTTATTGTTTATAAAATGAGATATTGCCATGCGTTATCCACTTCATCCGCTTTCATTCGCCATTGCTTTGATGCTTTCGCCTTTTGCCGTTTTTGCGGAAGACGCGCCAGCGGCTCATACCTACCCCGATGACCATGAAACAATCCTACCAACGATTGTGGTGACGGCAAATCCTTTACAGGCCAAACGCACCAGTTCACCGACGACCGTGCTGGCTGGGCGTGATTTGGTGCTTGGACGTGCGGATACGTTGGGTGCAATGTTGAATGGTCAGGCGGGCGTATCGACAACAGGTTATGGCCCGTGGGTAGCGCGTCCGATTATTCGCGGTATGGATGGTGATCGTATTCGTTTATTGCAAAACGGCGTAGGCATTGTGGATGCGTCTTCATTATCTTATGACCATGCGGTTCCACAAAACACATTGACGATTAATAAAGTTGAAGTTGTTCGTGGCCCAGCAGCATTGTTATATGGTGGTAATGCGGTCGGTGGCGTCGTAAATACCTTTGATAATCGTATTCCAACAAAGCAGATCGAAGGTGTTCAAGGTTCAGCAGAAACCAGCCTTTCCACTGCAAATGATGACCGAAAAGGTGCTTTCACGGTTGAAAGTGGGCTGGGTAATGTCGTCCTGCATGCAGATGCGTTCGCTGAAAAAAGCGATGATTTACGCATTCCTGATTTTGCTCATTCAGCACGCCAACGTGCATTAGATGATCCAAATGACGTTCAACCAAAAAAATATTTGCCAAATAGTGATGGTTCGGCAAATGGGGGTTCTGTTGGTGGATCTTACTTCTGGGACGACAATTACGCAGGCTTGTCCCTTTCTAGTTTTGATTCGAATTATGGTTTGGTTGCCGAAGATGGCGTACGTTTGAAGATGGATCAAACCAAACTGGCATTTGCGTCTGAAATCAAAAATCTGTCAGGTCCAATTCGTGATGTGAAAGTGAACTTTGCGTATACCGATTACCAGCATCAAGAAGTTGATCAAGGGGTAGTCGGTACGACATTTAAGAATAAGGGCTATGAAGGGCGTATTGAGTCGCACCATGCCAAATGGGGTGCGTTGGATGGTCTTTTCGGATTGCAGTTTGCGGATACGACATTTTCTGCGTTGGGCAGTGAGGCACTCGTACCAGAAACGGATACACAATCCGCCGCAGTCTTTTTTCTGGAAAATTGGAAGGTGAATACACCGTTGACGCTGAGCCTTGGTGGACGTGTTGAACACACATCCTATTCACCCAATCGTTTAAATAATCCTCGTTTCGCCAATGTGGAAGATCGTGATTTTTTTGCAGGCAGTGGCTCATTGGGTGCGGTTTATCAGCTTGATCCAATGTGGTCAGCGACCATGAATGCCAGCTACACCGAGCGAACGCCTACATTTTATGAGTTGTATGCCAATGGCCCACATGCCGCAACAGGTCAGTATTTAGTGGGTAATCAGGATGCTGAGAAAGAAAAAGCAGTGTCTACCGATTTGGGCTTAGTCTTTGAACATGGCGCGTATCGGGCGCGAACCAGTGTTTTCTATACACATTTTAATCATTATCTGGCTGAGCTCAATACGGGAAATTTCCGTAATGATGACGGGGATTTTGTTGGGAGCAATGATGCGGATGCGTTGCCAGAAGCGGTTTATACAGGCGTTAAGGCACAGTTTTATGGAGCTGAATTTGAAGGGAAGGCACGTCTGTGGAAATCTGATATCGATGCGCAACAAGTCAATGTCGATGTGCGCGCTGATTATACGCGTGCTGAAAATCGAACGACAGGGCAGGCGTTGCCACGCATTTCGCCATTCCGCGTGACGACAGGCATTGATTATCATCTGAATAATTGGGTGACTCGTGCAGAAGTCACCCACGCATGGGCGCAAACACAAGTCCCTGATAATGACTTACCAACTAAAGGTTACACACGTTTGAATCTGGTTGCTTCTTATCCATTTCAAGTGCGCGAGCATACTTGGCTGGCTTATGTGCGTGCAGATAATCTGACCAATGCAAACATTCGTTATGCAAGTTCGATATTGCGCGATGTCGCACCGGAGGCGGGTCGCAGTGTAAAAGCGGGGTTGCGCGTGACGTTTTAGGACGTTGATTTGCCGGTCTTCTTTTTGAAATCGTGAAAAAATTGTCTAGAAAGCCACTTAAGATTGCACTTAAGTGGCTTTTTTATGGGCAAGTTGACGATGCTGGGAAATCTTGAATCTAGGAGAAATAAAGCAGTTTATTCGTGGGGGTTTAATTTAAGTTATTTATTATTAATGTTATTTAATAAAATTATCTTCTGTTGGATTGTAAAGAAAGGCATTAGCTTTGTAATCAAGTTAGATATGATTATTATTCTTATGTTGCAAATGAGAACTATTCACATTAATATATGCCGCATATAGTGAATGACGTGGTTTTTAGTTTCGATTCGCATTTTAGCAATCATTAAAAATGGCACGACATAGCCGGCATTTATGTTTTTAGTTTGAGGATTTGTTCATGAGTAAACATGCTGGTCGCAAAAACGTTCAATCGTTTAACCCAAGTAAAGTAACCACAATGATGTTGGCACTTGCCGCATTGCCAAGTTTAAGTGTTGCTGCAGAACAACAACAGATTGGTGCTGAAGCAACCTTGCCAACTATTAAAGTTCGTGCGGCTAATAAACCAGTTTATCAAGTCACTAAAGTACAGTCTCCAAAATACACTGAGCCACTGCGTGACACACCACAAACCATCACGGTTTTGGATAAGAAAGTCATCGAAGATCAAGGCATGCTTTCCCTGCGTGAAATCTTGAGCACTGTGCCAGGAATCACCTTTGGTGCAGGCGAAGGCGGTGCTGGTTTTGGCGACAAAATTAATATTCGCGGATTCAGCTCAAACAACGACATCACGGTCGATGGTATGCGTGAAAGTGCTGTATTTTCGCGTACCGACCCATTTAATCTTCAACAAGTTGAAGTGGTTAAGGGTTCTAACTCGACAAACTCTGGTTCTGGCTCAATTGGCGGATCAGTGAATTTGGTCAGTAAAACACCAGAAAATAGAGATTTTGTTGATTTGGGTGTAGGCATCGGTACTGATAGCTACTATCGCACCACCGTTGATGCGAATCGTAAGCTTGATGAGACGACAGCTGTGCGAGTGAATCTGATGACACATCAGAATGACGTACCCGGTCGTGATGTCGAAAACATGAAGCGCTGGGGTTTTGCACCATCGATTAC
>CAYJUB010000257.1:0-4250 GCA_964373145.1 uncultured Moraxellaceae bacterium | reverse complement strand
GTAATTATGTATTAAGAAATAAAACATGGGGGGGGGTTGGTGCTGATCCTGTACTGCGTGATATGGTCCGTGGGCATGGTGCGGAAGAAGTAGAGCACCGTAGTGTTGCATTTGATTTGTATCGACATTTGGGCGGTGATTATCTATCACGCTACTATTTATCCCTGATTGCTGTACCTGCAATTCTCGGTCTTTGGGTCGATGGTGCGGCTAACTTTATGGGACAGGATCCTTTATTTGCTGCAAAAAAACCGAGTGTATTTAAACCTTGGGTATGGCTACAGTGGGCGAAAGAAAGCAAAACTGGGCATTTACCTCATCCACTTTGGTTGATTGCTCAACAAGTATCATACTTCAGCCCTTGGTATAACCCAGAAAAAGAGGGGAATACAGAAGAAGCTTTGGCGTACCTTAATTCGTCACCCGCAGCCAAGCGCGCTCAGGAAATGATGACTTATTCTTAAGTCATCAAGATAGTAAGTTAGTAAAAAACACTCATAGAGAATTAAGCTTTATGGGTGTTTTTTATTAGTTGGGCGTTAATATAAATCATATCTTCAAGAGGTTTTCTGAATGCCTAACTTAGAAAGCTGTGGTGTTGTGCGCAGACTCCAAATCGGCGAATCAATGCCATTTGCCCGAGAACAAACCAGTGCAATCAATAAATCTCGCGTAGACAAAGTAGTCGTCACGACGCTGGGATTTGTCGGTGATGAACAGGCAGACCAGTTCTTTCACGGCGGGCAGATACAGGCAGTCCATCAGATGCCAGAACGTGTGTATGGCCTCATTAAACAAGCATTTCCGTCAGTCGTCATCTATGAAGGGATGCTTGGAGAAAACCTGATTGTATCCTGTATGCAGGAATCCGAGGTATGCATTGGCGACATTTATCAGATTGGTTCGGTACAGATGCAGGTCACTCGTCCTCGCAGACCCTGCTGGAAAATTGACGCACAGCTCAATCATCGCGGCGTGGCTAAATTTCTACAGGATCAAGGTTGTGTCGGATGGTACTACCGAATTATTCAAACGGGCGAAATGGAGATCAATGAGAGTTGTTATCTCGTCTCTAGACCATATCCTTTTGCCACATTGACTCGTTTGTGGGAAATTTATAATGATAAAAACTTTGGTGATTCTGATGAAATTCAACGCTGGCTTGCCGTTGACGTGCTTGAGCGTAGTTTTAAAGATGTGCTACGCAAACGACTTATCTAGAAATTTTCTCTTGAAATGAGTGGTCAATTGGCTAAAAACAAGCGCTCATATAAATGGAATGGATGGTGAACTCAGTTAGAATATGCAATCATCACTTCACCGTTTTAGCTAGAATCTCTGAATGGATCAAACATTCAGAAAGTCTGCTGTTTTGTTATATTTTATAATCCGTTTCATAGATTGGAAGTCGGCATGTATCAAGTTTTAGCACGTAAATATCGCCCACGCAATTTTGCTGAGTTGGTGGGTCAGACGCACGTTTCGCGTGCGCTGGGCAGTGCGCTTGAACGTGGACGCTTGCATCACGCGTACCTTTTTACCGGCACACGCGGCGTGGGAAAAACCACCATCGCGCGAATATTGTCGAAGTGCCTTAACTGTGAAACGGGTATTACCGCAACGCCATGTGGTGTTTGTGGCACATGTCGTGCAATTGACGAAGGTCGATTCATTGATTTAATTGAAATTGATGCGGCGTCACGGACAAAAGTTGAAGATACACGCGAGCTTTTGGATAATGTGCCTTACGCACCTACCCAAGGGCGTTATAAGGTTTATCTGATTGACGAAGTGCACATGCTATCGACGCATAGTTTTAATGCATTATTGAAGACTTTAGAAGAACCGCCAGAGCATGTGAAATTTTTACTGGCAACCACTGATCCACAAAAGTTACCTGTAACGGTTTTATCACGTTGTTTGCAGTTTACTTTGCGTCCATTACCACGCCAAGAAATCCACGATCATTTAGCAGAAGTTCTTAAAAAAGAAAGTATTGCATTTGATGATGCTGCGCTATGGTTACTCGCAGAATCAGCGCAAGGTTCACTACGTGATGCGATGTCATTGACCGATCAAGCGATTGCTTATGGTCAAGGCAGCGTGCAGGGCGCTGACGTGCAAGCGATGTTGGGACTGTTAGATCGGAGTCAGGTTGCAAATCTGCTTTTAGCCATTCATCAAGGCCAAAGTGCCCAAGTCGCCAAAATCCTATTTGATTTATCGCAACAAGCGGTCGATGTGAGTGCTGTTTTGGATCAGCTCATTACTTTGCTGCATCAAGTGGCGCTTGCACAATTATTACCGCAACAAGCGGATATTGGAACGCCAATCGAAGCGGTGATTTTGAAGAAAATGGCCACTACTTTTGATCGTCAAGACGTGCAGTTGTATTACCAAATTGCCTTACAAGGTCGTGCCGACTTAAAACTTGCAGTGACTGCACAGCAAGGCTTTGAGATGTGCGTGTTAAGACTGTTGGCGTTTAAACCATTAAAGTTACATGAAACTATTAATGTTAATTCTACAGCGATTGAATCTGTCAAACCAGATTATTTCGAGGTAGAAAAAAACAGTCAATCAACTGAATTAAAAGAAATTAATTCTAAAAAAAACTCTGAAACTTTAGCAGTTAAGCAAAACGTTACTGAAACGTTTATTGAGCCAGTTGTTGAAGAAGTTGTACACCAAGAATCGCCAGTTGAAGAAATTCAGCCTGAGCCAACTGTGATTACTAGCGAATTAGCGGACAATAATGTCGACGATAAAACTGAAATCTTTGATGAAGTTCCACAAGAGATAGAAACGGCTGTTGTTGCTGAAGCATCGACTGTTGAAGCTCAAATCGAAGAAGTTGCAATTGACGATATTGAGAGTAATCAAGGTGGATTGTTTGCAGCTGAGGAAATTCAAGCTGAACCTGAACAAACACTCATTTCTCCAGTTAAAAACGTCATTGAAGAAAAAGTAGTTGTAGAAGTTCAAACACCGACGATCACTTATGGTGAAGAATCTGCAAGCTCATTAGCAAATCCATCAACGCAAACGCCTTTTGAAATCCTCGCACATCCAGTTGCTGATTTATCTGACGAGTGGAATCCTGAAAAGTGGGAGTTTTGGTTGCGTGAGCATGCCTCGAAAGGTGAGTTATCTGGCGGTGTATTGAGTTTAGGGCAGCATGGCATGATGCGTGGTGCGATTGGTGGTGAATGCGAATTCATGATTGCAAGAGAACATCATGTTCTCGTTTCTCAAATGTTAGATGGCTTATTAGCAGCGTTAAAGTCTGATTGGCCGCAAACACAACTTCAAATCATTCAATCTACACCCACAGAAATCACGCCCGTTCAACGTAAAGAAAAACGTTTAAAACAAGCGCAGATCAAGGCGCATGAACTACTCGTGACTGATCCAGCAATTGAACCCTTAATGACTTTGTTTGAAGGTGAAGTAGTGGAGTTGGTGATGAAGGAAGCGTGATTTAGTTTTATTTGGATGATTTTTTGCATTTTTAATTGCGTACTGCGCAATTTAAGAACATGTTAGTCCGAAGTGTATTAAGTTGGGTTAGCTTTTACCTAGACCACTCAATCAGCCACTTACACTCCAGAAAGTAGCGTTTTAAATGCTCTTTATCTTCAACCCAATTATCGTAGCCTCTACTACTGAGCTCAATATCATCCGCAGTTAGAATTAAAAAGCCTCCTGTATTTTCTGAGTCATCGATAACTTTAACAAATCGACCATACTCTTCACCTGAGATAATCTTCCCAATAACTCCAATTAATATGTCAACCATTACTCTCTAACCAGTGATAACAAAGACAGCTTCTCACGTAAATCTGCTGGAATCGCAACAGGTTTACGTGTTTCACGATCAACAAACACATGAACAAATTGACCTTGCGCGGTTGTCGCTTCGGCGCCTTCTTTAAACACGCCAATTTCATAATAAACTGATGAATGACCGAGATGAGCGACTCGAAGTCCGCCATCCAAACGATCTGGAAAGGCGATTGGAGAAAAGTAACTGCAACCTGAATCCACGACTAAGCCAATCACGTTTCCATGATGAATATCGAGTCCGCCGATTTCGATTAAATAACGATTCACGATGGTATCAAAGTAACTGTAATACATCACATTATTGACGTGACCATAGATATCATTATCCGCCCAACGGGTCGTAATATCAGTGTACCAAACATAATCTGCGCGGGTGTGTGGGGCTGGACGTGTCATGAGTAAGC
>CAYJUB010000256.1:0-4260 GCA_964373145.1 uncultured Moraxellaceae bacterium | reverse complement strand
TTTTACTCACCTTTTTTATTTTACTAGGTGTAAGAATTCATCCTTTATAAATTTGACATGGAAATGTCCAGTGGTCAGAGGATTATATTTTCAGTTCTGTGTAGCCTCCAACCGAAACATTTAAATTCCGTGAGATGTTGCAACGCAACGGTCATGCTGTGCTTGAAGCGACTAACGGCGCGGATGGTGTGGCAATGACTTTGGCTGAAAAACCGGATTTAGTGCTGATGGATGTTGTTATGCCTGGTATGAATGGATTTCAGGCAACTCGACAAATTACTCGCGGTGCTGATACTGCGCATATCCCAGTGGTGATTGTTAGTACCAAGGATCAAGAAACTGATCGTGTTTGGGGACGCCGTCAAGGTGCGAAGGATTATTTGACTAAGCCTGTGGATGAGACTCAGTTAATGCAGGTGATCGGAAAGCTCTTGCCATAGGTTTGGTTGAGTGAAGCTTGTAAAGGCTTGCTATAAAAAATAAGCATGTGGTTGAGACTTGGGAAAGTGAGCTATGGCTGCCAAAGGATTTATCCAGCTGCTACGTCTTTCGGAAAGAGGAAGGCAGCGGATTCGGCAAGGACAGGAAAGTCAAGAAGAACGTTGGTCTGGTGTGGGTTTCATACTGGCTGGGCAGCGATATATTGCGCCTCTTGGTGAGGTCGCTGAAGTACTTCGTGTGCCTGAATACACGTCTGTTCATGGCGTTCATCATTGGCTTTTTGGCTTATCTAATGTGCGTGGTCGTCTTTTACCTTTAATTGATCTGGCTGAATTTGCTAATGTGACCCATGAGGTTGCCTTTGATTCTGCAAAACGCAAAATCATGGTTATCGACAATGGTGATTTGTTTAGCGGAATTCTGGTTGATGAGGTGTTGGGTATTCAGCATTTTAGTAAGCACTCCTATGAATCTCAAGTGCCAAACGCGCCACAAGGAATTCAACCTTATCTTCAGGGTTGCTTTAATCGCTCAGATCAGATTTGGCGAATATTTATGCTGAGTAAACTCGCAGCGGATCCGCGTTATTTGAGTGCGAGTTTGTAGGTTTTGATGTTTTGCGGTAATGGTAATGTGTTTTATTTTGAATGATATGGATGTGAAAAAGTTTAGTTGTGCCGAATAGTGATTCAAAAATTGAGCCGTCGATAACAGTCATTAGATTTGATAACGATGCTCTTGAGTTCACGTCGATTGAGGCATGGATATAAACTCAATTCGATAAATATGGAGATGTAACAATGAGTTCTAATGCAGCAAAGTCGAAGATAATGAATAACTCTGTGGTTCTTAAGGTTTCTAAATTTAAGAATCAAGCATCTGATTTTTATAACCGTTTTTCTGCAACTTTTGGAGATGCGAAAAAGGTTAAGCCCTTGCTATTTTTGGCGACTGCATTCTTGTTGACGTTTCTCTTAAGTTTGGTGTGGTTAATTGTCACTGTTCCAAAAAGTAATCAAATGGTTCGTGACATGGGTGATTTGCGCGTGTTATCCGAGCAGATTGCAAAGAATGCGAGTGAGGCCTCTGCTGGACGTGGCAGTTTGGCTTTTGATCGCTTGGCAGTATCACAGAAGCGATTCGGTGAGCGTTTGGATAGTTTGACCTCAAACTTTGGTACAAAAAGTGATGAGGCGGTTACTGTTCTGAAAGCTTGGAAAAATACCGACCAAGCGGTTAGTGACATGCTTGCAAATAAAGAGTTGGTGAATGAATTGCATGATGTAGGCGTGCAGATTCGCGATGTGGTTCCTCTGATTCAAGAGAACTACAACAGCATCACAGAAAAAATGGTTAAGTCTAATGTGCAGGCTGATCAGGTTGTTCTTGCGCGTAACCAAGTGTTGTTGTCTGAACGTATTTTGAAAGCGATTACCGAGGTGTTGGCGGGCGGTGAAACGGCAATTTCTTCAGCATCAGGATTCTCTGACGATACTCAAGAGTTTGGTCGTGTGTTGAATGGACAGCTTAAAGGTGATGCGGACCTAGGTATTCAGGCAGTGACTGGTGCATCGCAAAGAGCTGCGTTGGCTGAAGTTGAAAAGTCTTATGATGACGTTCTGAAGCCATCTGCTGCAAAAATGTTTATTAGTTCGCCACAAATTATGCAGGTTCGTGACTCTGCTAAACAGTTATATCAAGCATCTGCTCAGTTGCAGGGTCAGCTTGGAGTGTTGTCAGTTGCTGTTCAAAACAAATATCGTTCAATTTGGCCAAGTTCGTTTCTGATCTTAGGTTTGATTGGTTTGAGCTATGTTTTGGTTCGTTTGTTTATGATGCGTTCACGTATCGACCAAGAACGTGCAATGGCTGAAGCACATAAAGAAGCTGAACGTGCACGTGAAATGCAAGCGGAAAGCGAACGTAATCAAACGGCGATTTTGCGTCTACTTGATGAGTTGGGTGACCTTGCGGATGGTGATTTGACTGTGAATGCAACGGTATCGGAAGATTTTACGGGTGCGATTGCTGACTCTGTTAACTTCGCGATCGATCAATTGCGTTTGCTGGTTTCTGCGATTAATACCACAGCGTTGCAAGTTGCGGGTTCATCTCAGGATACTCAGATGACTGCGATGCACTTGGCCGATGCGTCTGAACATCAAGCGCAAGAGATTGCGGGTGCGTCAGCTGCGGTTAATGAAATTGCTGTCTCGATCGATCAAGTTTCGATGAACGCGATTGAATCGGCAGCGGTTGCGGAACGTTCAGTGGGAATTGCAGTAAACGGTGGTGACGTTGTTCAACGTTCCATTGAAGGGATGAACATCATTCGTGACCAGATTCAAGAGACTGCAAAACGTATTAAACGTTTGGGTGAATCTTCACAAGAAATTGGTGATATTGTTTCTCTGATTAATGACATTGCGGATCAAACCAATATTCTGGCGTTGAACGCGGCAATTCAAGCGTCGATGGCAGGTGAAGCGGGTCGTGGTTTCGCGGTGGTTGCGGATGAGGTTCAGCGTCTAGCGGAACGTTCAGCCAATGCGACTAAGCAGATTGAAGGTTTGGTAAAAGCGATTCAATCGGATACCAATGAAGCGGTTATTTCCATGGAGCAAACCACCAGTGAGGTTATTCGTGGTGCTGGCTTGGCGCAGGATGCGGGTGTTGCACTGGATGAGGTTCAAAAAGTTTCGAGAAACTTGGCGGATTTGATTCAAAACATTTCATCAGAGGCGCGTCAACAGGCTGCATCAGCGGGTCATATCTCGAATACCATGAACGTCATTCAAGAAATTACCACCAAAACAACGGCGGGTACGATGGCAACAGCGCATTCGGTTGGTAACCTTGCTGATATGGCGGCTAATCTACGTGAATCGGTTTCGGGCTTTAAACTTCCCGAAGAAATGACCGCTAATTAATGATTAGTGGGCTGGTAATATTGTGAAATTGTCAAATAACTCAGCAGCATATTCATCTATAGCAGGTGCAGTACAGTCTCATGAAGCATTTGATGAGGAGCAGTCAGCATTATGGCACTCCCTCATCGAATCGCGGATAGGGATGATATTGCCTGAGATTCAGCATAGTTTGTTTGAGCGACGCGTTAAAGAGCGAATGAAGCTGTGTGGTTTAGATGTGATGTCTTACTATCAGTTGGTACAAATTCATTCTCTTGAATGGCAAAATTTGGTCGAAGATTTAGTGGTGCATGAAACTGCATTCTTTCGCCATTTACCTTCGTTTGAGCTACTTGAGCATCGATTGTCACTGTTTAAAACACCTGTTCATATTTGGAGTGTTGGCTGCTCAACGGGTGAGGAAACATGGTCACTCGCCATGCTGGCACATGCACATGCACAGCATGGTTTTAGTGTGATGGCGAGTGACATTAGTGAATCAGTTCTGAATATTGCGCGAAATGGATTGTATTCATGGCGCAAGGCAGAAAAAATTCCTCATATATACCGCGCAAATTGTGTTGAGTTACCTGTAGGTCATTCAAAACATGCCGTTCATGCATCCTCCATGACGACGCATGATTGGCAAGTGAGTGAAGTGTTGCGTCGGCATGTTTTTTTTCATCGGTTTAATCTGATGGATAGTGCGGATGTGCCGTTTAGGCGTTTGCAGATTATTTTTTGTCAGAATGTCTTGATTTATTTTAGACAATTTGATCGTCGCGATATTTTAGATGCATTGGTACAACGGTTAGATCTAGGTGGGTTGCTTATTTTGGGACCTGGGGAAATGGTGGATTGGGATCATCCTGCCATGAAAAGAGTCAAACACGCAGGGACGTTGGCATAT
>CAYJUB010000255.1:0-4278 GCA_964373145.1 uncultured Moraxellaceae bacterium | reverse complement strand
CTGGATTGTCCGCTGTTTTTAATAAGAACGGTGGAACAGCCCCAATGAATACAGCCTTACTCACCCGCTCTGAACCGTACGTCCCCAGATAACGCGCAACTTCACCACCGCCCATTGAAAAACCGACGATTGTTGCATCAGAGATATCAAGGCGAACTAATATTTTATGCAAGTCTTCGGCGAGGGTGTCGTATTCATAACCCGTCGATGGTTGAGTCGAGCGACCAAAGCCACGGCGATCATAAGTAATCACGCGATGACCCGTCGCGAGTAATGCAGCGATTTGTTTCTCCCATGACGCGCCGCTCAGCGGCCAACCATGAATCAGAACGACAGGTTTACCTGCACCAAGATCTTCATAGTGCAGATTGATGTGAATTGAATTTTCGATGCCTACATTGATCAAGCTCATGATGTCACTCCTAAATCTAAGGTTGCGCTAAATGACCTAGAGTGTGGCGCATCTAGATTGCACAGTTGCTCTGAAATTGGTGTAGATCATGTTGGTTAATTGTTGATCAAATCCGATTTTAAATACCGCTATCGAGTTCTCATGAGGCTTTATGTTACTTCTCGCAACCGAATATAGTCATCGCTGATCTTTGTGGTTATAGTTGAATCAACGTTGATTTCCCACTATTAAAGGATTATTTGTGAAACGCCTGATGACCCGAACCCTGATCGCCGCAGCAGTGCTGACACAAATCACAGGGATTGCAAATGCTGAAACGACATTCGCCACAACAACACAAAATAATGCTGCAACTTCCAATGTCATTTCAGGCATTAGCATTGAAAACATTGATACGAACATCCGTCTCCAAGATGATTTTTATACCCATGTAAATGGAAAATGGCTTAAAAATACTGAAATCCCTGCGGACAAATCGAGCTGGGGTTCATTCAATGAATTGGCTGAGAAATCACTCAATCAGCTCCATTCAATTATTGATATCGAAAGTAAAAAAACCGACCTGCCTGCAGGCTCTGTCAAACAGAAAATAGTTGATTACTACGCCAGTTACATGGATGAAGCCACGCTGGAAAAATTAGGAATTACCCCGCTGAATCCTGAATTTTCTCGCATTGATGCCATGCAAAACAAGACAGAATTGGCAACACTGATTGCCTATCTTTCCATGATCGATGTCAGTGTTCCCTTGGAACTCGGCATAGGGCAAGACTCCAAAGATTCGACCAAAGTCGTTGCGGGATTAGATCAAGGTGGATTAGGTTTGCCTGATCGTGATTACTATTTAAAAGATGACGAAAAGCTGAAAACAGCCCGTGAAAAATATGTCGTCTATATCGAAAAAATGCTGACGATGTCAGGTGATGCAGCCGCAAAAAAACATGCTGGCGAAATTTTGGCACTCGAAACCGAAATCGCCAAAATACAGTGGACCAAGGTTGAGAACCGCGACCCTGTCAAAACCTACAATCCGATGACGCAAACTAAACTCAAGTTACTGGCGCCAAATTTCGATTGGAATCGCTATCTGATTGATTCGACTTTGAAAGGTAAAACGCCGTATTTGGTCATTGGACAACCGAGCTATGTAAAAGGCTTTGATCACCTACTCGCGAAAACGCCGCTGGATGTGTGGAAGGTGTATTTCAAATGGCACGTGTTAAATGGCTTTGCCTCTCAATTGTCTAAAGCCTATGTAGATGAACGTTTTGCCTTCTACGGAACAACGCTGCGCGGTATTCCTGAAAACGAATTACGCTGGAAACGTGCCGTGAAAACTGTGGAAGGTAAGGTGGGCGAAGGACTGGGTCAACTGTATGTTGAGCAATATTTCCCAGCGGCCAATAAAGCGCGGATGGAAAAATTGGTGGACAATCTCATCATCGCTTATCGCCAAAGTATCAATACCTTAGATTGGATGAGCGACAGTTCCAAAAAAGAAGCACAAAAGAAATTGGATAAACTGGCGGTTAAAATTGGTTACCCCAATCAATGGCGTGATTACGCTAATTTAGAGATCGAGAAAGATGATCTCATCGGTAACACGATGCGTGCCACTCGTTTTGAATCCCAGCGCCACATTAATAAACTCGGCAAGCCTGTAGACCGTGAAGAATGGGGCATGACGCCACAAACCGTCAATGCCTATTACAATCCATCGATGAATGAAATTGTCTTCCCAGCAGCAATTTTGCAGCCGCCTTTCTTTCATGCGGATGCTGATGATGCTGTGAATTACGGTGGCATTGGCGCAGTCATTGGCCATGAAATCAGTCATGGTTTTGATGATCAAGGCAGTCAGTTTGATGAAGTCGGCAATCTACGCAACTGGTGGACGAAAGAAGATCACAAAAACTTTGCTGCGAAGACCAAAGCGCTGATCGCACAATACAATGCCTACAGTCCAGTCAAAGGCTATCACGTGAATGGCGACCTCACCTTGGGTGAAAATATTGCAGACAACTCAGGACTCGCGATTGCCTATAAAGCCTACCAACTTGCACTTGGCGGCAAACCTGCGCCTGTGTTGGATGGTTTAACTGGCGATCAACGCTTGTATTTTGGCTGGGCGCAAGTGTGGCGCAGTAAGACGCGCGAAGCACAAGAAATTGTTTATCTCAAAACTGACCCACACTCCCCTGCCAAATTTCGTGGCGATGGTGCGGTTGCCAATCAGCCGCCTTTTTATGATGCGTTTGGCGTCAAAGAAGGCGACAAGATGTACTTGAAGCCAGAGCAACGTGTCATTATGTGGTAATGGCTAGTTCTTAATAATGGAACGGTAGTTTCACGTAAGAACAGCTTCAGATCTGTTCTTACGTGATGTTTCAAAGCGAGATTCGATTATCAATACTGATCCAATAAATCGACCAACTGATCTTAATAATTCTAGAATTCATTACTATGCCTCAATCTGTTCTTGTCATTAATTGCGGTTCATCGTCAATCAAATTCGCACTCGTACCCATTACCAATCACAGTCAGTCCACACAAAACCGCCGTTCTGGTTTGGCAGAGAATCTGGGTACGCCTGATGCGATATTAAAAATCAGCAACGAACAAGGCGAAAAAACATCCCTTGCCATTCCAAACGCAGATCATCAAACCGCTCTGACCCATATCCTCGAAAAACTAGACGATGAAAAACCGATTGCGATTGGTCATCGTGTTGTTCATGGCGGGGAAAAGTTCACCAGAGCAGTTCAGATTAATGATCAGGTTCTAGCAGCCATTCTGGAGACGACACCGCTTGCGCCGTTGCACAATCCAGCCAATTTATTGGGGATTGAAGCAACCTTAAAACTCTTCCCTCACTTGCCGCAAGTTGCGGTGTTTGATACGGCTTTTCACCAAACGATGCCGCCGCAAGCGTTTCGCTATGCGCTTCCTGAAGATTTGTATCGTGAGCATCGTATTCGTCGTTATGGTTTTCATGGTTCTAGCCATGCGTATGTGACGCATCATGTTGATGATTTATTAGGTAGCACCAATCATGGCTGGCTGTCCGCGCATCTCGGCAATGGCTGTTCAACCTGTGCCGTCTGGCAAGGTCAAAGCCTCGATACCAGCATGGGCTTAACGCCGCTTGAAGGCTTGGTCATGGGTACACGCAGTGGTACAGTTGACCCGAGTTTGCATGTTCATTTGGTCAGAACGCTGGGTTGGTCAATCGATGAAATCGACCAAATCTTGAATAAAAAAAGTGGCTTGTTTGGCTTATCTGGCGTATCCAATGATATGCGTACTTTGACTGAATTAGCGAAACAAGGACATGCAGGCGCAACATTAGCCATCGACGTATTTTGCTATCGCTTGGCACAGTCGCTTGCGGCAATGAGTTGTGCATTGCCCATATTCACAGGAATTATTTTCACAGGTGGCATAGGTGAGAATTCAGCAGAAATTCGAGCGCGAACATTGGCATTATTACCGCACTTTGGCTTGAGCGTTGATGAAGCGAAGAATCAGAATATGATTCGTGGCGCAGAAGGACGCATTGATCAAGGCACAGAATCAGGACGTCAAATATGGGTCATTCCAACCGATGAAGAAGGTCAAATTGCGCAAGAGACACGTGGGGTTTTGGGGTTGTGATATCAAAAGCAAATCCCTCCTAACCTCCCTTTTTAAAAAAGGCTATGTTCGTGGTAATAGTTGAAATTGAAAAAATGCTTGTCTCCTTCCCCTGAGGGGGAAGGCTGGGATGGGGGTGCTTTTGACTTTAAAATCAAAAACACCCCCATCTAAATCTTCCCCCTCAGGGGAAGACTTCAAAGCAAAAGCACTGCAAAATACCTTTCAACTGT
>CAYJUB010000254.1:0-4311 GCA_964373145.1 uncultured Moraxellaceae bacterium | reverse complement strand
AGCAAAACAGAACTTGGCATCATCTTACTACATAGAGCGGTAGGTCAAACAAGTGTTTTTAGGTAAAACTTGTCGCTCTTTACACTAAAACCCCGTGCTTAATTTATTTTGCGCGAGACTATGGTCAATTAAATCTTGATCGATCATCGCCAGAGTTTGACGAATCAACGCCAAACTAGGCTTACGTTTTTGAACTTCAAACAACGGTTTAAACTTAGCAAGTGTTTTCAACATCAGGCCTGGACGATGTGAACCATGTTCAATCAAATGCTCAGTAATGGCTGGATCAAAATGCCATCCATTACGTTTAAGGACCGCACTCAGCAGCGCTCGACGATCTTCAATATTTTCACCTGCGGGCAAACCAAAACTTGCCGCTTGCGCCAATCTGGACTGCAAATCAGGTAAACCTATAGGTAAATGCGTTGCAGGACTCCGAGCAACAAAAACCAATTGTCCTTGATCAATTCGATTGATTAAATGATAAATCGCCTCTTCCCAATCAGGCTTACCAATAATGACATCCAAATCATCCAGTGCAACTAAATCAAACGACTCAAGGGCTTGCAACACCTCAGTTGGCGCATTAAGCAACTCCAGAAACGACACTTGAATTGCAGTGCGCCCCATATCCAGATACGACTCACATAATGCCGAAAGCAAATGTGTTTTCCCCGTATCGGCAACACCGTGAATAAAACAACGCGTGAGCAAACCTGCATGAAGTTGACGCATCGCATCAATCACACCTGCCCAACCCGGTCCAGCAAAATCACTAATCCGAGCGTCCGAACGTACATCTATCGCCAGAGTCATTTGACGCATTTAATCGTTCCGCTGCGATGACGGGGAGACGGATTGGGTGTTTTGTTTCATATCTTGCACTGCGTCACTCGTTGTTTGTGGCATGGTTTGTTTCGTGGTTTGCTGTACTGCTTGCGATGCGTCTGGAAATGGCGCAAGTTCCAACTCAACTCCACCAGCAGCATTTTTGGGGTGCAAATCATACCCCACCACAGCGGCTTGCGTAAGACTATCTGCAATGGTATTCGTATCTGTCGTCCGATAAAAATTAGAATTTTTATAGGACTCGTGCACATGGCGGAGTAAAACCACAATCATTGCCGCAACAGGCAACGCAAGCAGCATTCCACCCACCCCGCCTAACTGCGCCCCCGCGAGCACTGCAAATATAACCGCGACTGGTGGCAACCCAATGCGATCACCCAGCAAAAAGGGTTGAAGCACATACCCTTCAATCACTTGACCAACCATAAAGACGAGCATAACCAGTGACAGATTTTGCCAAGCGAAACCATATTGAAAAAGACAGGCAACCAGTGCCGTGACCAGTCCAACAGTGAATCCCATGTAGGGAATAATGCTTAAGAAACCAGCCACAATACCAATAATCAACCCTACGGAAATACCAATCAACTGCAATCCAACTGCATAGACAATACCGAGCAACACCATCACAAGCAACTGGCCTTTCACAAAAGCACCCAGTACTTCGTCACACTCACGCAGGATTTGCATGGTTTTTGGTTCAGCACGTTTTGGAATGAGTTGTTGAAAACGCGTCAGCATCTCACGCCAATCCAACAAAAAATAGAATGAAACAATAGGTACCAAAACCAGCAAACTCAACAGACCAATGATATTCATCCCCGATTGTGCTAAACGGGCTAGCATCTGCTGCGTACCATCCAAGCTGTAATTGGCTTGTAAATAGCCAGTCAACCAATCCGTTGCAACATTGAGATTAATGCGAGTGGTTTCAATGTGTAAATTTTCATGCAGCCATGGACGTAAAGTTTGATTAATCCATTGGATCGCATTTGGAATATTAGAGCGCGCATAAAGGATTTGTTCCCAAACCAACGGAACTAAAAACCATAATGTCACGACGAGTGAAGCGGTAATCGAAAGAAAAACCAAGCCGATCGCTGCCCAACGTGGAATATGAACACGTCTAGTGAGTGACTCAACCAAAGGATTAAATAAATACGCCACAATGAGTGCCGCCATAAATGGCATCAATATCGGCATCAATTGCCCTAGCAGCAAAAATGAGACGTAAATTGACCCCATAATAAAAAATAGCGACAAACCACGACGCACAAAAATATCCATCTTTCGACGCTCCACGCTCTTTTAAAAAAGAGCTTTTAAGTATGTCTTTAATTTTACGAGAATAGTGCTGGCATTCCTTGGTGAGAAGTGAACGCGTATTTATTCAAGTTTCCATAATATCGGGGACTTTACCATTGTGCATTGGACATCATTCATTATTTTTTGAAATAAAATGAAATCTTAAGTAAAACGTAACATTCGACTTCATTAAAAATTCCAAAATGGAATTAAAAATTAGATCTGCGCTTTGTCAATTACCTGCAAAAAATACCATTTAACGGCGCAATTCAGGTCATTTCACAGTATAATTGCCGCGCTTACGCGGAGAGCTTGCTATGACATCACCAACCCCAATTTTACCTCAAGCCAATACTACCAATGGCTCAACCTCATTGAGTTATAAAGACGCAGGGGTTGATATTGAAGCAGGCGATCATCTGGTTGATCGTATTAAATCCGTTGCGAAACGCACCATGCGCCCTGAAGTAATGGGTGGTTTAGGTGGTTTTGGCGCGCTGTGCCGTATTCCAAAAGGCTACAACGAGCCAGTTTTAGTGTCTGGTACAGATGGTGTCGGTACGAAATTACGCCTTGCTTTGCAATTAAATCGTCACGACACGATTGGCATCGACTTAGTGGCGATGTGTGTGAATGACCTACTGGTTTGTGGCGCAGAACCATTATTTTTCTTAGATTATTATGCAACGGGACATTTAAATGTCGATGTTGCGGCAAATGTCGTGACTGGCATTGGCGAAGGTTGTATTCAAGCAGGCTGTGCATTGGTTGGCGGTGAAACTGCTGAAATGCCAGGCATGTATGAAGGCGAAGATTACGATCTCGCAGGTTTCTCAGTCGGCGTGGTTGAGCACGACAACATTATTGATGGCAAAAAAGTTCAAGCTGGCGATGTGCTCATCGGCTTAGCGTCAAGCGGCGCACACTCAAATGGCTACTCACTGATTCGTAAAATCATTGATTTCAGCGGCGCAAAACTCGACGAAGTGATCGACGGTAAACCACTTGCTGACGTCGTCATGACACCGACGCGTATTTATGTAAAAAACTTGCTGCAACTTGGCAAAACCATTGATATTCATGCAATGGCACACATCACTGGCGGCGGCTTACCGGGCAACTTGCCACGCGTATTGCCAAACGGCACACGCGCAGTGGTGAACACTCAATCATGGCAATGGCCTGCACTGTTCAACTGGCTACAACAAAAAGGCAATGTTGATACTTACGAAATGTATCGCACCTTTAATTGTGGCGTAGGCATGGTTGTCGTTGTTGCCGCTGCTGATGCAGATGCAGCAATTGCGCAACTGACTGCTCTTGGCGAAACCGCATGGGTGATGGGTCAGATTGAAGCTGACGCCGCCGCAACACTGGATGCTGATGATCAAGTACGAGTGAACTTGATTTGATCAGAATCGTTGTCCTCGTTTCGGGTGACGGAAGCAATCTACAACAATTGATTGATTTTTGTCACTCAGGGCGTATTCGCGCGCAAATCGTTGGTGTTGTTAGCAATGAGCCGAACGCGTATGCGCTTGAACGAGCACGCCTCGCGAACATCCCTACGCAAGTGATCAATCATCGCGATTATGCAGATCGCGCAAACTTTGAAGTCGAAGTAACTCGCGTGATTCAAGAATGGAAAGCTGAGCTCATTCTCTTGGCTGGCTTTATGCGCGTTCTAACACCTGCATTTGTAAATCGTTATAGCGGTCAAATGATTAACATCCACCCTTCTCTGTTGCCTGCTTATCGCGGATTGAATACTCATGCGCGCGTATTAGAAACGGGTGATCGAATGCATGGATGTTCAATCCACTTTGTCACGTCAGATTTGGATGCGGGTGCTGTGATTGCTCAAGCAATGACGAATGTATTGCCTACGGATGATTTACCGACCTTGACCAAAAAAGTGCGTGTGTTAGAGCATCATCTATACCCGATGGTTGTTTCGTGGATTGCAGCGGGTCGTATTGCGTTGTTGGGTAATAAAGTCTATCTCGATGGGCAAGAGTTACAGAGTCCAATCGGTATTTATCTTTAATTATTAAAGTCAAAAGCAAATCCTCCCTAACCCTCCTTTTTCTAAGGAGGGAACATGTATTTTTACTTCGTAAAAATGTAAAAGCTCCTCCCTTTTATAAAGGGAGGTTG
>CAYJUB010000253.1:0-4329 GCA_964373145.1 uncultured Moraxellaceae bacterium | reverse complement strand
AATCCAAAATCTCACGTGCGCGAATGTCGGCGATTTGAGTCATGTATAGCTCCATGTTTTTTTCAAAATAAAAAATCTGTATTAAATGGCTAACCAAACTAAGTAAGACTTTTCGACGATTCAAACGAGTGGAAAAATCTTACTGATTTTATAAATCGCACGGAGTCGCTAAACAGTCCGTGCGATGATCAATACTTCAAAACGTACCAATACGACTACCAATACGACTAATGATTAGTGCGTATCTAATACCGAGAATCCCTTAACGAGATCATCGAGTTGTTTAATTTGGGTCAAGAAGGCTTCTAGCTGCGAAAGACGCAATGCGCATGGGCCATCACATTTCGCCACATCAGGATTCGGATGCGCTTCTAAGAACAATCCCGCCAATCCAGTAGCCATACCTGCACGCGCCAGCGTAGAAATCTGAGCACGACGACCGCCTGCAGAATCCGCACGCCCACCCGGCGTTTGTAGCGCATGAGTGACATCAAAGAACACAGGAACATTCATGGCTTTCATCGAATCAAAGCCCAGCATATCAACCACTAAGTTGTTATAACCAAAGCTTGAACCACGTTCGCAAAGAATCAATTTGTCATTTCCAGCTTCCAAACATTTGTGCAGGATATGACGCATTTCATGGGGTGCAAGGAACTGAGCTTTTTTGATATTAATGATCGCACCTGATTTTGCAATCGCTTCCACCAAATCAGTTTGACGACTTAAAAATGCTGGCAACTGAATAATATCAGCCACTTGTGCGACAGGCTCAGCTTGAAACGGTTCATGAATATCGGTAATGATCGGCACATTGTATTTAGCTTTTAATTCACCAAGCCACTCAACGCCTTTTTCTAAACCTGGGCCACGATAAGAATTTAAGCTCGAACGATTGGCTTTATCAAAACTGGCTTTAAACACGTACGGAATGCCTAAACGCGTCGTGATATCAATATACGTTTCTGCAATTTCGAATGCCAAATCTTTTGATTCAAGAACGTTCATACCGCCAAATAATACAAACGGCTGATCGTTACCCATACGGATATCACCGAGAGTAATGTGTGATTGGGCTTTTAATTCTATGCTCATGGTACGCCTCTATTATTGATCGATTGACGATCCATCGTAATTGAAATCTTTAAATAAAAAGCACCGATACTTTCGCATCGATGCTCATATTATTTATGCTTGACGCGTTTTTGCTTTAGTCATGCCCGCAGCAACAAAACTTGCAAACAGTGGATGACCGCCACGCGGAGAACTGGTGAACTCTGGGTGGAATTGGCAGGCCACAAACCAAGGATGATCTGCAATTTCAACCACCTCAACCAAATGTTGATCCGCTGAATAACCTGAAACAGTCATACCCGCAGCTTCTAACTGGGGAATATAACGGTCATTGACTTCGTAGCGATGGCGATGACGCTCAACAATTTCAGCTTTGCCATAGATCTTCTGAGCTTTGCTGCCAACGGTTAACAATGCTTTTTGTGAACCCAAACGCATGGTGCCGCCCAAGTCAGATGAATCATGGCGGGTTTGTAAATCACCCCGTTCATCCAGCCACTCGGTAATCAAACCAATCAATGGTTGTGAGGTGCGACGATTAAATTCAGTTGAAGTCGCTTCGGTCAAACCTGCGACATTACGCGCATACTCAATCACCGCAAGCTGCATACCGAGGCAAATCCCCAAATAAGGCACTTTATTTTCGCGTGCAAACGTAATAGCGTTCATCTTGCCTTGCGTACCGCGCTCGCCAAAACCACCGGGAACGAGAATGGCGTCAACTTGTTTCAGTACCGCTAAATCTTCATTGACCTGACCGACTTCAAGGCTTTCAGCATCAATATAGTCAATTTTTACTTTGGTACGATGAGTAATGCCCGCATGCAGTAAGGCTTCATTCAGCGACTTATACGCATCGGGTAATTCAACATATTTACCCACCATGGCCACACGCACTTCACCCGTGGTATTCACGAGTGCATCTGCGACCACTTGCCAATCAGACAAATCTGCTGGAGGTTTATCCCAACCAAACTTATCACAAATCAAATCATCGAGTTTCTGATCATGGAAGTTTTTAGGGATGAAATAAATGCTTGGTGAATCTTCTGCCAAGATGACCGCACGCTCTTCAACGTTAGTAAATGAAGCAATTTTGCGACGATTGTCTTCGCCAATTGGATGGTCGGAGCGGCAAATCAAAATATCAGGTTGCAAACCAATTGAACGCAATTCTTTGACCGAGTGCTGAGTTGGCTTGGTTTTAGTCTCGCCTGCTGACGCGATGTACGGCACTAAAGTCAAATGCATAAGCAACGAGTTACGGCTACCGAGTTCAACGCGCATTTGGCGCACGGCTTCCATAAATGGAAGGGATTCGATATCCCCAGCTGTACCACCAATTTCAACGATAGCAACATCATATCCTTCGCCACCAGCATGAATGCGGTTTTTAATTTCATCGGTAATATGTGGAATCACCTGAACGGTTGCACCGAGATAATCGCCGCGACGCTCTTTTTGAATCACTTCTAAATAGATACGACCAGAAGTGAAGTTATTCTTTTTGGTCATACGTGAATGACGCAAGAAACGCTCGTAATAACCTAAGTCGAGGTCAGTTTCAGCACCATCTTCAGTGACAAAAACTTCACCATGTTGGAATGGACTCATCGTGCCTGGATCGACGTTAATATACGGATCCATCTTGGTCATGGTCACTTTTAAACCACGTGCTTCAAGCAACGCAGCAACAGATGCGGCAGAGATGCCCTTTCCTAGCGAAGAAACCACGCCGCCAGTCACAAAAATATACTTCGTCATCAAGCTCACTCTATCTGCCCCTACCTACTCTTTGTGACCAAAATCGACACGCAGCACAAACACATCGAGTCAGATCATCATTTTAATCGGCAATTTTAACGGTCAGGTCAGGATAAAGCAAAGGTTTGCGATCAAGTCAGCACGTTTTAATGGTAATTAAATTGTTTGAATAAACTTTCAGCGATAAAAAAACCCACAACGAGTGTGGGTTTTCTATTTAAACAACCATCAAACCATTAGGTTGATCTTAGAATTTTTGTTCTAAGCCCAAACCAAGTACTGAGTACGCGTAGTTTTGATCTTTACCATCTGTGCTAACAACAGGGTTGTTCGGGTTTTTCAGAGTACGTTTTGCGTAGAAACCGTAAGCTTTGGTTTTTGAGCTGAATGCATAATCAACAACACCACCAAATTGCTGGATTTTCACATCACCAGCTGGACCTGCATCGGTAGTATTCGATTGTTGAAATTGCGCTTTTACAGACAAGCCATCGAGAACTGATGCTGGTAATTTATAGACACCGCTAACCAAGAAAGAGTTTTCTTTTGGTGCATCGACAAAACCTTTATCGTCTGCAAATTTAGCTTGTTGAACCAATGCGTTCAATGACACACCATCGACACCCGCTTTAGTCAAATCTACGCTACCAACCCAGCGCCAGATGTCTAACGCAGTTGCAGTGGTAGGTAGTACTGCTGCAGTTTTAAATGTGCTCAGTGCAGCAGCTGTAACTGGTGCATTGTGAGTGTATGCAAGTGCAGTGTATAAACCGAGGTCTTTATTAGTGTAGATACCTGAAGCAGAAACAGTGCTATTTACACCAGTAGCAGCAGCAGCACCTGTTGTACCAGCTTTAACTGTTTTTTCGCCTGGAGCAACTAACACGTTCGCTTGAACTGTGCCAAAACCATCCAAATTGAATTTAGCGGATTCAAGTGCAATCACGTTGTTCAGACGATCTTCACCAGCGAAAGTCTTTTTCATATCAAGGTTACCATCAACAAAATCATTGAAAATATCAACGCCACTTTGAGAAGATTTCAAATATGAATCCAAACGACCTAATTTCAAGGCACCAACACCATCATATTGCAGACCAACAAAACGATCACGCTGACTCAAATCAGGACCAGAGTTACCATCAATGCTTACTTCCCACTCGATACCATAAAGTGCGCTCAAATTGTCAGTGAGTTTCTCATTGCCTTTGATACCGAAACGTGATGCGTTTGAGTCCACTTTAGTAGTATTGCCTTTGTTCAAGTCATCTTTGATGCTGTCAACAGATACGTTCAGTTTACCGTATACAGTTGGGCCGTCAGCTTGTGCTGCGCCAATTGAAAGTGTTGATACCAAGGTAGCAAGAAGTAGCTTTTTCATGTATAAAACTCCACAAGGGCTTAAAAAATAAGTATTACGTGTGAGGAAATCGTTAAGTCCCCTTCAACTGACGCAAAGTATAGGCAGCGAACTGTGACAATTTAGTTACA
>CAYJUB010000252.1:0-4330 GCA_964373145.1 uncultured Moraxellaceae bacterium | reverse complement strand
AAACAATAATAAAAATGCTTCAATAAAATAAGGGTAATACGTCGATTCTACACAACAAAAAGTGCTTTAAGAATTACCCTTGCAGCATCCGAAGTAGATTTTTGTAATCAGCAGCAAAAGCTGGATCCGTCTGACACAACTCTTGCACTTTATCGCAGGCATGCATGACCGTGGTGTGATCACGACCGCCAAACGCCAAACCAATATCAGGGAAACTATCACCCGTTAATTCACGCGATAAACCCATCGCCATTTGACGTGGGCGAACATAAACTCGTGTCCGCTTGGTGCCCGTTAATTCTCGCAATGGAATTCTAAAATATTCAACAACGACTTTCTGAATATTCTCGACACTAATTTGTCTGGCGCGAATCGAGATTTGATCTTTTAGTGCTTCTTTAATAATTTCAACACTGATTTCAACGCCTTTAAATCGTGCAGTTGCGATTACTTTATTGAGCGCGCCTTCTAATTCACGCACGTTGGCTTGAACTTGTTGAGCGATAAATAATGCACAGTTTCTCGGTAACTCATAATCACTGCGTTTTGCTTTACTTAATAAAATATCAACACGGTTTTCTAATTCTGGTGGTTCAACGGCAATGGATAATCCCCACGAAAAGCGTGAAACTAATCGTGCATCCATTTCAGTGATTTCTTTTGGATAACGATCTGAGGTAAGAATAATCTGCTTAGATTCGGTGAGTAGCTCATTAAAGGTATTAAAAAATTCTTCTAAACTGGCTGCTTTACCCGCCAAGAATTGAATATCATCCACCAATAATAAATCAAGCGTTCGACAATCTTTTTTAAATTTATCAATACGTTGTTGCTGTAATGCAGTGACAAAACCAGAAACAAACTGTTCTGAAGTCATGTACATGACGCGAGCACTTGGGTTTCGATCGAGTACAGCATGACCAACAGCTTGCATTAAGTGGGTTTTACCTAAACCCGTTGCACCATATAAAAATAATGGATTATGTTTAGAATCACCGAGTTGATCGACAACGGTTTTACAAGTTTCAAAAGCCATTTTATTGGTTGGACCTTCAACAAATTGTTGAAATACATAATCCTTATTTAACGTACGGCGAACTTGTTCTGGTGGTATATTAAATGAAGACTGACTATAAGCATCGACATTATTTAGATTTAAATCATGGGTAATATTTGATGCGGCATCATTATTATCTTGAACAGAAGCGACTTTAATTTTATTAGCATTAATCGAACCATGTCGAGGATCGAATTTAACTTGGACGTCAGTAATTTCGCCTTTACTATATTCATAAGCAAGCGCGCGAATTCGATCAATATAATGTTCAGTAATATATTTTACAAAATATGCATTTGGCGTATAAAGAGACAAGATTGCACCTTGCTCTTCTGCATTTAATGGACGAATCCATAATGTATACAAATTGTCTGCCATCTCCTGGCGCAATACTTCAAGACAATCCGCCCAAACCATTAACTTCCCCAAAATATCGAATAATATGTGTATGAAACGCGAACAGAAAATCGATAATCAAATTAAAAATTGATTATTTTTCAATGCTTAGCAAGTAAAAACCATCAATGACATGAACAAGAGCGATTAAGCCTAACTGAACAAATCAGTCTGTCATCTATTTTATTCAGCGGTCGTAAAAGAAATACGTTTATGAAACCGCTACAAGGATTGCGGTCAGTCAAACCGACGGAATGAAAACATTCTAGCCAATCCCTGTCAGCCTGTCATCGCTTTTCATCACCTTTGTTAAATTTTGGAATGATTTCAACTAAAATCAGTTAACATCGACGCGCATTCTGTGGATAAGTTCTGTGGAAAACTTTGTGGATAACGCTGTTGATAGTTTTAACAACAGACTTATCCACAAATTATACCTAAACCATCCACAACCTCATCAACATGATATTTTTTTGATTTATATTATTTTTTTTGGGTTACACCCAGAAAAGTACTTCCCTAATAACAATACTTCTCAAAACAGAATAAAAAAAATCAACAGCAAAATCCCGTCTAAAGTTGTGGATAACTTTTCTATATTTTGTGGTTAAAACTTAAAAAGTGCATTTGAACAACACTTTAGCTTGTGAACAATAGTTTGGTGTTAGTTACATATAGGGATTGACACTATAGGCAATGAGCTATAAAATTCGCTTCCTGTTTTTTTACTTTATTTGGGTTTTTTCCATGAAACGTACTTTCCAACCCAGCTCATTGAAGCGTAAACGCGTCCATGGTTTCCGTGCACGTATGGCGACTAAAAATGGTCGTATCGTTCTTGCTCGTCGCCGCGCTAAAGGCCGTGCACGTTTGACAGTGTGATCTTAAGTTCGCTACTTCTCATGTAGTGAACTAGATTCTTATCGCTGGTTACTTTCTGCTTATAGATAAGTAGCTTAAGGATTGATCACGAGAAACTTGTTTCTAAAATATAGTTTTCTCGAATGAGCTAGTCATTTAGTATAGCCTTGTCAGTGTCAATCCTAAAACATGCAAGGTCAAAACCGTATGGGAATTGATCGCATGTTATCTTTCGGTTTTTCAGCAGAACTTCGCTTACTTCAAGCCTCTGATTTTAAATCAGTGTTTGATGGTGCCTTGTATAAAGTGCATCAGTCAGGCTTTATGCTGCTTGCTGTACCGAGTAAAAACTTAGATTCGAATCAAAGTTTAGATCATGCCCGCATTGGTTTGGTGATTGCCAAACGTAAAATTCGACGTGCGCATGAGCGTAATCGCGTGAAACGTCTGGCGCGTGAAAGTTTTCGTTTGCATCAAGCTGAATTGCCGGCACTGGATATTGTGCTGATGGCGAAAGCCGATGCACAAACGCTTTCTAATGAGGTTTTGCATCAAGAACTGGATTTAGCATGGCGTCAACTCACCAAGCGTTTTCAGAAAAACCAAATCATTGATCCGAGTGCGCGTAAAACTGATTCCAAAGTTAAAAAAAATCCTGCGCCAAGCATTGATTTAACGCAAACTGACGCAAATAAGATTAAAACTTCTTCAGTGGCTATTTCTTCAGTGACTTCTTCTTCTGTGAATCAAGAATGAAAACCGCTTTTCGCTGGTTAATTCAATTTTATCGCTTATTTATTAGCCCAATGCTTGGGCCGCGTTGTCGTTTTTATCCATCTTGTTCGACCTATGCGCTTGAGGCTTTAGAACAGCATTCATTGGGTTACGCATTGTGGTTGATCATTAAACGTCTAGCACGTTGTCAGCCTTGGGGTGGTTCAGGTTATGATCCAGTTCCGCTCAAATCTCAGCAAGATTCGAAAACTAATGATTTAAAAAAGAATTCTGTCATTAGATCTCGTTTGATTCATTTTTTTAGTTCACAACGCATTTGCAACTGTGAGATTGAAAGGCATTCTTCTCATAAACAGCTTGCTCAACAAATTGCAAATCGTCATCAAAACTGTCATCAGATTCGTAAAATTACACCGTACACTAACCCGCCGCATCAGCATTCACTGTTTATTTGAATGCTTTTGTAGGCGTTATCTTAATCAATATTGTTAATGTTGAGGAATATCATGCAGAAGTGGGCAAAACCCTTCATCCTGATTGGAATGTTTATCACTGCGTACTTGCTGATTTTGGCATGGCAGAAAGATTATGGCCACATTGCAGCTGAAACTGTCACTGCGCCTGTAGTCCAAACATCGCAACCTGCATCAGTTGATGTTCCTTCAACAAGTGCGGTGACGACTGCTATACCAGCGCCAAACAGTGATGTGCCACCCGTAGTGTCGACCACTCCTGTTGTGCCAGCCGTTGTAGCTGCGCCGCCTGCACCGATGACTCAAGGCTTGATTACTGTTCAAACTGATTTGTATCGTTTGTTCATTGATCCGAAAGGCGGTGATGTTGTTCGTGCAGAATTACTCAATCATTTGCATGCAGCGGATACGAAGCAACCTTTTGTACTGCTTGAACAAGGTCCAAGCCGTGTGTATACCGCACAATCAGGTCTTGTTGGTGCTGATGGCCCTGATGCGGCAGCAACGGGTCGCCCTTTGTATAAAGCGACACAACCAAGCTTTGTTTTAGCAAAAGGTCAAAAGACCCTTGATATTCCTTTAACGTTTGATGCGCCAAATGGCGTGCAAATCGTCAAAAATTTCCATATGACTGAAGGCAAATATCCTGTTGTCGTCAGCTATAAGATCATTAACCGTGGTACAGCGCCGTGGCATGGTCAGATGTTTGGTCAAGTGAAACGTGATAATTCAGTCGATCCAAGTAAAGCCAATCAAGGCATGATGGGCATGGCGACCTTTATGGGTGGCGCATGGGGAACACCTGACA